>CANHSL010000004.1 GCA_947463385.1 Flavobacteriales bacterium | reverse complement strand
TATCCTTACTAACAAATATGCCGAAGGCTTGCCCGGAAAACGTTACTACGGTGGCTGTGAAATTGTTGATCAAGTGGAGCAACTCGCAATAGATCGCTTATGTCAACTGTTCGGTGCCACCTGGGCAAACGTACAACCGCATTCTGGCGCACAAGCGAACGCTGCAGTATTTTTAGCTTGTTTATCTCCCGGAGATAAAATTCTAGGATTCGACTTATCCCATGGAGGACATCTAACACACGGTTCTCCGGTTAATTTTTCGGGTAAACTCTATCAACCTTTTTTCTATGGGGTGGATAAAGAAACAGGGCTAATCGATTACCAATCGTTGGAAGAAACCGCCATGCGAGAACGGCCTAAAATGATTATCTGTGGGGCTTCCGCATACTCAAGAGATTGGGACTACAAGCGCATTCGTGAAATAGCAGACGCGGTTGGAGCACTTGTTCTAGCAGATATATCTCACCCTGCAGGTTTGATCGCTGCGAAGTTATTAAACGACCCTTTGGAATATTGTCATATTGTTACATCAACTACGCACAAAACCCTTCGTGGCCCACGCGGTGGCATCATCATGTTGCGACATAATTTTGATAATCCGTTCGGTTTAAAATGGAACAATGGAAATCCAAAATCCATGGCTGCCCTACTTGACGCTGCCGTATTCCCGGGGATCCAAGGAGGACCGTTGGAGCATGTTATTGCAGCAAAAGCAGTGGCTTTTGGAGAAGCACTTGATCCATCTTTTACTACGTACATGACTCAAGTTCAATCAAATGCAGCCATAATGGCCGAAGAGCTAATGAAACGCGGATACCACATTGTATCGGGTGGAACGAAGAATCATAGCATGTTAATTGACCTACGTAACAAAGGGATTACCGGAAAGGATGCGGAAATAGCCCTTGGAAAAGCGCACATTACAGTCAACAAAAACATGGTCCCTTTTGATACGGAATCCCCGTTTGTAACTTCTGGAATTCGTATTGGAACTCCTGCAATCACCTCTCGAGGTGTCAGCGGTGAAGAAATTCTGGAAATTGTTTCATTAATTGACGAAACGCTTCAAAACCATACGAATGATCATCTTATGACTGAAATTCGAACAAAGGTGGAGCAACTTATGGGCAACAAACCGCTCTTTGCGTGGTGATTCGATTTGAATCGAAAAGAGATTGGACCTTCCCCTTTGTTTGGGGCTTCTTATCAATAATTTATTCCATTGTAGGAATTGTAATCATCTCTAATGGAGGTGATTATTCAGAACTGATTGTATTAGCTGTTGTTTGGGCATTACAGGGGACATTTTATTACTTATTCCTGAAAACGACCTTTTACACGATTGATGAAGAATATTTAGTGTGTCATAGTTTTGGATTTAAAAAAAGGATACGTGTATCTGAAATACGTCGAATCAAACCACAAAACGGGTTTTATGCCGGCTTAAAAATTAATACGGCATGGAAGGGAATGGTGGTTACCTATGGCAAATGGGATGAAATACTCATTTCCCCTGCGCAGGAACAACAATTTATAGAAACAATAAAAACTAAGAATCCGACTTTACAGGCTTGAATCCATTTTTAACGATGGATACACCTTCTTTTCCGATACCAATAATCGAAACAATATTTAAGGGGAATTCGAGCAGGACGTGAGTGAAACTTAGGAAAAACAAAACACTTAAGCCTAAACTATAATCGTATAAATAAAATCCGCAAGCAGCTAACCAAAAAACCACAACTGCAATAAAGCGCACTTTTGGCACCTTATGCCAGCGAATCACCTCGGTTTTACTGAACCAGTTTAAATAGTGATAGAGGTAGGCAAAGGCAATAAAGCGCATGAGCATAATACCAACCGTTGAAAAGAAGACAGAATTCCAAAAATAGTCCTTCGAATTCGTAGGAATTGCATACCGCAGTGGAATTGCTTTTTGGTAATACTCATTGTCTTGATTTTCCACAAGATATGACTCGGATAAACGGGGAGCTAATGAATCCTTGATGCGTTGCTTTTCAAGCAGCGGAAAACCAGAATTATCTTTTAGGACAAATGAATCCAAGTATTGCTTATTGGTCATGTATTGCTCATCGATCCACTTAAAGTGATTCATAATTGAAACGTTGGTCATGAAAAACCCATTTCCTTTGGCATAATAGGCATTCTCACCATACGTAGTTAGCTTATTCCCTTTGGGATTAACAGGGATTGCAAATACCAAGATCATAGGAATAATAATAAAACCTACGATTTGCCATAGGCCAGATTTACTCCGAGATTTAAGTGCTCCGTAGAGCATAAATAAACCAGTAAACAGGTACACATGAATCAGGGTGGGAACAAGGGATGTTAGCGCAAACACTAAGGTATTCGATTCGTTCTCTGCAGCGCGTTCTGGGCTTAACCACCCGGCAACAAACACATATAAAAATGCGATAGCCAAGAGCTTTATCAAGGTATTCTTAATAAGGACAAAAAGAATTGAGGAAAATAAAGCAAACACTAAGAGTTTATCGAACAAATTAAGTTCAACAAACGATTCATAGATCTGCCAATCATATCCAAAATCACTCGCAAAAGCAGCAATCGACAGAAGGACACCAATTACTAATAAAATGATAAAATCGTACTTTCCCTTTGAAAAATACTGTCGATCATGCAACCAGCTAATTTCGGTTAAGTAATGCAATGGCCCCAAGAAAGCATATGCCAATAAAAAGGTTTCAAAGGGCATAAAAAAAGCTAATGCTGCTGTAAGCAACATTAGCCCAATGTTTACATAATTTATTTTATCTTCCTTAAGCAGTGACATTCGTATGTTTTTTTCAAATATACCGAATATCATTCATTTTTTCGCTCTTCATCAAACCCAAGTTGAACTGCATTTTTTCGGATACTTTTTGCAACCGCGGTTCCAAAATCATCTGGTTTTGAGTTGCTATTTTTGGATTGTTCCTCAATGTATGCGAGTCTTTTTTGATTCAACGCGGAAATTTCTTTTTGAACGCGCTCTCGTTCCTTACTTTTTTCAGCAACGATTACTTTTATTTCTTCATCGGTCTTACCTTTTAATTCATCCGTTCTGTCTTCCGCTTTCAACTTGGTTATTACCGTAGAATCAGCGGCAACAGCATCCACTAAATCCCAATCTCCATTCCAATAATATGTACTTCCTTTAGCTACTGCGCGTTCCACCATTACGGCTTCGTTTAAGTCCTTTGCATTATCGTCTTGCTTCGATTGTTTTAGTTTTTTATCGGCACCGGAAAAGCCATAAGACACATAGGTGCCATTCAATTTAACATTATTCGTTTGAATTAGGGAATCGTAGGGTGTGGAAATGTAGGTTATTGCTTGATCGCTGTTGATATTGAAAAAATCCCCACCAGAACAGGTAGCGCCATCTTGCCAAAACGTACGAACACCCTCATCGTAAGGACCGCAGAATATTGTACTTATAAGAACTCCTTTCGTTTTTGCCAAAGCACAAGACTCTTTATAGGAAATAGGTCCTTGGTTGAAAGGCTCATTCCCTGCGATGTAAATTAATTTTAAATCGCCATTATCTGCTGACCAACTTAAATCAGCTAATGATTTTTGAATTACAGCACCGCAAAACTCATCTCCTCCATTGGTTGTTAATCCAAACAGTTTTTCAGAAACCAAATCAAGATCTTTAGTGAAATTCAATTGTTGTCGAATGTAATTATCCTTGATACTTAGGGATTGATTCCCATAATCGTACATGGCAATTTCTAAATCTGGCGAAGCACCTTTATACGTTAAGGCAGCAACTTCATTAACAATCGCCCAAATTTTGGCTTTAGCTTGGTTAAGTAGACCATCCATACTATTCGATGTGTCGAATAATATTACGAGTTGAACTTTACGTTTTCCGGTTTGCGCAACGGAACTAAAAACAAGATGTAAACTGAAAATGGATAAGAAAATGTACTTCATGGCTATTTAATTTGCCTTCGAGTACACCCCATGCTTGAATGGGTTCAATCTGTGGTAAAAAAACTAAGCGCCATGCGATAACTTTCTAGGCCAAATCCCATCACCAAGCCAATACAAACAGGAGTTAATAAGGATTCATGACGGAACGATTCCCTCGACGCTACATTCGAAATGTGCACTTCGATAACTGGAGTTTCAATTGCAGCGATACAATCCCGAATAGCCACGCTGGTGTGTGTATATCCTCCGGCATTGATCAGAATTCCATCTCCCTTAAATTTTTGCAAGAAATCAATTAATTCCCCTTCAATATTGGATTGAAAATAATACAGTTCTCCCTTAAATCCATGGGTCAATTCAGCGAAAAACTCTTCAAACGATTGATTGCCATAAACCTCAGGTTCTCTGGTGCCAAGAAGATTCAAATTTGGGCCATTAACAATCGCAACTTTCATGCAGTAAAAATAAGGGAATTTTACAATTCATGCACTTATTCTACTAACTTTGAAATACCGCAATACACTTGGTGTAAATTAATCTAAACCATGAACTGGGAGCAATTAACGAAGCAATTCATTTCCTATCTCCGAATTGAAAAAGGGCTCTCTGAGAATTCTTGTCTTGCCTACCAACAGGACTTAATGAAATTACGTGATTTTTGTCTTTCGAATAAGGTATCCCCTACTGGCATTTCTTATCAGGACTTAAAAGAATTTGTTTCCATTCTATATGATTTAGGGTTAAGCGCAAGAACACAGGCAAGAATTATCTCGGGAATCAAACAATTTTTCGGTTTTTTACTCCTTGAGCAACTCATTCAAAACGACCCAAGCGAACTGTTGGAACAACCAAAAATCGGGCGTAAACTCCCCGAAGTGCTCGATATGGAGGAGATTGATGCATTAATTGCGGCAATAGACGTATCAAAACCCGAGGGGCATCGAAACCGCGCGATTTTAGAAACCTTATACAGTTGTGGTATCCGTGTCAGTGAATTGGTAAATCTGAAGCAATCGGACTTATTTTACGACGAAGGGTATATTCGAGTAATTGGAAAAGGAAACAAGGAACGTTTAGTTCCAATGAGTAAATCGGTTGAAAAAGAGATTACTTGGTATGTAGATAATCAACGTAAACAACTCGATATATACAAAGGCGATGAGCAAATTGTGTTTTTAAATCGAAGGGGAAAACGTCTCACACGGGTTATGATTTTCACCATAATTAAACAATTGGCGGAATCCATTGGCTTGCAAAAAAATATCTCTCCGCATACGTTTCGGCATTCCTTTGCTACACATCTATTGGAAGGCGGGGCGAATTTACGGGCTATTCAAGAAATGTTGGGACATGAATCGATTACGACAACCGAGATATACACCCATATGGACCAACGCTTTTTGCGGGAGGCTATATTAACCTTTCACCCAAGAAATCATCAATAGGTAATTAATTCCAACAAGGTCTCTTCGAACCGTTTTTTAGGAAGAAACTGTTCTTCCAAGGCTACGGCAAAAGGTACTGGCGTATCAAGGGAACCAACTCTTCTAACCGGCGCATCTAAGGATTCAAAACAATGCTCATTAATCAGGGCTGAAATCTCACCTCCAATTCCTCCAAATAAGGAATCCTCATGAAGAATCAATGCTTTACCAGTTTTTCTTACTGAGTTATAAATACACTCCGTATCTAAAGGCAGAAGGGTTCTTAAGTCAATGATTTCAACGTCTAAGCCACGTTCCTCTTTTAATTCTAAGGCCCAGTGCACGCCTGAACCATACGTTATAATACTGGCTAGCTTTCCTTCGCTTGCAACGGCTGCCTTACCGATTTCCAATTGATAATACGCGCTAGGAACCATCCCTTTTGTGCTTCGATAAAGAGCTTTATGTTCGAAGAAAAGTACGGGGTTTGGATCTTCGATGGATGCATTCAATAAGCCTTTGGCATCAAATGGATTCGAAGGATAAACCACTTTTAACCCCGGGGTATGTGTAAACCAAGCTTCGTTGCTTTGCGAGTGGAATGGACCTGCTGCAGTACCGGCCCCCGTTGGCATTCGAACCACTACGTCGGCTTGCTGTCCCCAGCGCCAATGAATTTTAGCTAAATTATTTATGATTTGATTAAATCCACAGGTAACGAAATCCGCAAACTGCATCTCCACCATGGCTTTCATTCCAGAAATAGATAGCCCTAATCCTGCCCCAACAATAGCCGACTCACACAACGGAGTATTTCGCACGCGATCTTTCCCGAATTTCTCTACAAATCCTTCGGTTACTTTAAAGGCCCCGCCATACTCGGCAATGTCTTGGCCCATAAGGACAAGATTCGGATGTCTTTCCATGCTTTGACTCAAGCCTTCTTGTATGGCATCAATGAACCTAAGTTCCTTAGACTCCCCAGTTGGTGGAATGGCTTGTGTCGAGGTAGCAGCATACAAATCTGAAAGTTCTTGTGTTAAGGAAGGTACAATGGCTGATTCCGTGTTAGCTTCATCAAAGGAACGTTGGATATCCGCTTTAAACCCATCTTTAATTTTTGAGATAAGCTCTTCATTTACCACCTTTTCTTGAAGTAGAAACAATTCGAAATTTGCTACAGGATCTTTAAGCGCCCATTTATCTTGAATACCTTCTGGATAATATTTTGTTCCTGACGCCTCTTCATGACCCCGCATTCTAAAAGACATCAATTCCACCAAATAGGGCGTTGGATTCACCCGAATTTCTTCCGCAATCGTTCGAATAGCCCGAATCACTGCTAGAATATTATTGCCATCCACTTGGATTGCATTCATGCCATATCCAATTCCTTTATCAATAAATTGCTTGCACTTAAATTGCTCGTTTGATGGTGTGGAAAGACCCCACGCATTATTTTCGATACAGAATATTACGGGTAAATCCCAAACCGAGGCGACATTTAACGACTCGTGAAAATCTCCCTCTGAGGCCCCACCATCTCCAGAGAATACGAGTGTTGCTTTATTGTTTTTCTTTAGTTTTTGAGCTAAGGCAATCCCATCTGCGATACCTAACTGCGGACCGAGGTGAGAAATCATTCCTACCAAATGGTGCTCGTTAGAACCAAAGTGAAACGAACGGTCTCTTCCTTTCGTAAATCCTGACATTTTACCTTGGAATTGGGCGAACAGGCGATTTAAGGGAATTTCTCTTGTTGTAAATACCCCTAAATTTCGGTGCATTGGTAAGATATACTCATCCGATTCCAGTGCATAAGCGCACCCTACAGAAATCCCTTCTTGCCCCCAGCCAGAAAACCACTTGGTTATTTTTCCTTGTCGAAGTAAGACCAACATCTTCTCTTCAATCATACGCGGGAGGAGAATGGCCTTATAAATATTGATTAATTCTTCGTTATCGAAGCCATTTCGATCATACGTAATATGTAATTGGTCTAGTAATTTTTCCACGCTGCAAAATTAACAAATAAAAAAACCCACCGAGGTGGGTTTTAAGAGTTTTGAGAAAATGAGGCTTAAACTAAGCCTTGGTCGATCATAGCATCTGCTACCTTCACGAATCCGGCAACATTTGCACCCTTAACGTAATCCACATTACCGTCTTCTTTTTTACCATATTTCACACATGCTTCATGGATAGAAACCATGATGCCATGCAAGCGTTGATCAACTTCCTCTGCCGACCAAGATAATCTAAGAGAGTTCTGTGACATTTCAAGTCCTGACGTTGCTACACCACCTGCATTGGATGCTTTACCTGGTGCAAACAATACATTTGCTGCTTGGAATGCAGAAATTGCTTCTGGAGTTGAAGGCATATTGGCACCTTCAGCAACACATTTAACGCCATTTGCAATAAGTGCATTAGCCTCTTCACCATTTAATTCATTTTGAGTTGCACATGGCAATGCGATGTCTGCTTTTACTTGCCAAGGACGTTTCCCTGCAACAAAATTAGCGTTCGGATACCGTTGAGTGTATTCTGCAATTCGTCCACGTTTAACATTCTTTAATTCCATAACGAATGCTAATTTTTCAGCATCGATGCCGTCTGCATCATGGATATAACCTGAAGAATCTGAAAGTGTTACCACCTTAGCGCCCAATTGTGTCGCCTTTTCGCATGCGAACTGCGCTACATTTCCTGAACCTGAAACTACAACTGTTTTTCCATTGAAAGAATCTCCTTTCGTTGCAAGCATTTCTTTTGCAAAATAAACGGTACCATACCCTGTAGCTTCTGGACGAATCAAAGAACCTCCCCAGTTTCTAGCTTTTCCGGTTAATACGCCGGTAAACTCATTTCGAATTCGCTTGTATTGTCCGAACATGTAACCAATTTCTCTACCACCTACACCGATATCTCCTGCGGGTACATCCGTGTCTGCACCAATGTGACGCGAAAGTTCTGTCATAAACGATTGGCAAAACTTCATCACTTCATTGTCAGACTTTCCTTTTGGATCAAAATCAGAACCTCCCTTACCGCCACCCATGGGAAGCGTAGTTAATGAATTCTTAAAAATTTGCTCAAAACCTAAGAATTTAAGGATAGAAAGATTCACTGAAGGGTGAAAACGCAAGCCTCCTTTATATGGTCCGATGGCTGAGTTAAATTCAACACGATATCCACGATTCACTTGCACATTTCCATTATCATCTAACCATGGAACTCGGAATATAATCGTTCGTTCTGGCTCAATAATACGTTCGAGAATTTTCGCATCCTTATACTTTGTATGTACTTCTGTAAACGGAATAATTGCTTCTGCTACTTCGTGAACTGCTTGAAGGAATTCTGGCTCATGACCATTGTTAACCTTCACATTTTCCATGAAAGCATCTATTTCCTTTTGATATTTGTTTGACATAAAACTAAATTTAAAATTTGCTCACAAATGTAACAAGATTTTAAGTTGTGAACTGAATATTTTTCAACAAATACTAAGTGTTAAAGTGACACTAAATTAATGGTTATTTTACTTCTTATTAATGTATAATCAAGCAACTTTAATTTAATCATTTCGTAAGGTAGATCGTTTGGTCAAGCTAAAAAAAATATATATTTTTGAATACCTAATTACTATGCTCTCATTGCGCCCTATATTTTATTCGTTTTTTATACTAGTTTTTGCGCAATTCAATGCAATTGCACAGAACAATTCGGGATGTCCGAATGCTAACCTCAGCATGGGTAATTTTACGAATTGGCAAGGATTTACAGGAAATTACTCGAATCCAGCAGCGAGTATGGGTATTGTTGCCGGTAGACATACGATTATGACGGGCGCTGGAACAGATCCGTTTTCATGCGGGGGCTTGCCAATTGTACCGCCCGGAAGCACCTCATCTGCGCGGCTAGGAAATTCAAATACAGGCGCAGAAGGTGAACAGTTAAAATACACCATGACGGTGACTCCTCAAAATGCACTCTTCATCTACAAATATGCCTGTGTTTTAGAGGACCCGGGTCATCCACCAAATGCACAGCCGGTATTTCAAATGCGTTTATTAGATCAAGCAGGTAATCAAATTGGAGGTAATTGTGGAGTTTATACGGTGTATGCTGGACAGGCTGGTCAAAATTTCCAAACCTGCGGAGGGGTAAAATGGCTCCCTTGGACTATTGTTGGGGTAAACCTTACGGCTTACACCGGTCAACAAGTAACCGTTGAATTTACAACGAAGGATTGCGATTATTCAGGGCATTTTGGTTATGCATATGTGGTTGCAGATTGCATGCCTTTGATCTTGGATTTAGATTATTGTTTCGGCGCAAACACGATAAATATTTCTGGTCCTGCCGGATTTCAAAGTTATAACTGGAGTTCGGGACAAAACACGCAGTCAATTTCAGTGCCTGTTGCAAATGCAGCCCCAACGTATACGGTAACCATGCAGTCCTTTTCGAATCAAGGGAATTGTACGGTATCACTTACAGCGCAAGCCATTCCAACAACTGTAAATAACAACTTTACTGTTACACAAGCTTGCCCGTGGTCGCCAACCCAATTTAACAGTACCCCAACCATTTTACCAACCTCCATAAATGGAGTTACCCTTGCCAATGGCGGCGCGGCCTCATGGTTCTGGGACTTCGGTGATAATTCTACGTTAACAGGAAACAACCCTGCATTACATCAAAACCCGACGCACGTATATGCTAATCCCGGAACATATACTGTAACACACATTGTATTTACGCAAGCCGGCTGTAGCGACACCATTTCTCAAACAATCAATGTACTGCCCCCTCCTACCATTAACTTTACCTACAACGACGCCTGTGTTTTTGATGTTGTTAATACAACAAATAACACCCAAGACCCAAATCTTGCTCAGGTTACCTATCAGTGGTTATGGGGTGACGGGAGCGCAAATGACATAACTACAAATGCATCGCACACCTATCAGCAAGCGGGAACGTTTCAACTCGGTTTGGCCGCCACCAACGTGGGGGGATGCACAGACACCTTGTATCAATCCGTAACAATTCATCCGCTTCCACTTGTGTTTGCTGGCAATGACACTACGATTTGTCCAAGTTTTAGCATTCCACTCAACGCAACTGGTGCCGTAACATATAGTTGGGAAACGGGAACAGCAAATGGATCACCCTATGTTCCACAAGCAAGTGAAATGCTAACAGTAATTGGAACAGATGCAAATGGTTGCATAAATACTGATTCTATTTACATTACCCTTCATCCCGCAGCGGTTGTTGATGCGGGTCCGGACATCAGTGAGTGTTTCGGTACCAGTGTAACTATTACCGGAGCTGGAGTATTAAGTTACTCATGGAATAATGGATTAATCGATGGGCAACCCTTTACCCCACCCGTTGGTGTGGTAACGTATACCGTAACAGGAACAGATGCCAACGGATGTATTGATACCGATCAAATGATCTTGACAACTTGGGCAAATCCCGTGGTTAATGCAGGCAATGATCAATCGATTTGCGAAGGTGATTCAACCCTACTTTCTGGTTCAGGCGCAAGCACCTATGTTTGGGACAATGGTATTCTTAATAATGACTATTTCATCCCTACAATTAATACCACCTATACAGTAATTGGTACAGACAACAATGGGTGTATTGGTACGGACGATATGAATTTAACCATTGAGCCCGCGGCCTACCCATCTTTCAACGCACCCGTATTAGCGGATTGCACGCCTTTCTCGTTTACACTGAATAACACATCTACTGGCACACCATTTACCCAGGCAGAATGGAGCTTTGGAAACGGAGCTACAGCAACAGGAGCGGGACCGATTTCTTACACGTACAATAGTCCGGGCTGCTACGATGTAGGGCTTACATTAACAACGGCTTTAGGTTGTGAATGGGATATTTTAATTTCTGACTACTTGTGCAGTTATGTGTTGCCGATAGCGGATTTTGAGCCTAGCCCGATGAATATTACTGATTTGGAAAATACCAGTTCAATGATAAATCAAAGCGCTGGTGGCAGTTATTACGCGTGGGACTTTGGCGATGGAACAACATCAACTGAATTTGAGCCGATTCATTTCTTCCCTAATACTACTACGGCCAATTATCTTGTAACATTAATTGTATACACAGATAATGGATGTACGGATACAACCAATCGTGTTGTTACATTAACTGAAACACAACTCCTGTATGTTCCAAACACCTTTACACCGGATGGGAATGAATACAATCAAACGTGGTTTCCTGTGATTACCGCTGATTTTGACCCATACGAGTTCACCTGTTTAATCTATGATCGCTGGGGAGAGCTTATTTGGGAGAATCACAATCATTTGGTTGGTTGGGATGGAAAACGGATGAATGGAAAACCGATTCAAGAAGGCGTGTATACATGGAAAATCTTGATTAAGTCGCCCTATCGAGATGAGCGTAAAGCTTTTACAGGTCACGTAACCCTTTTAAGGTAAATCCATATAAAAGCCTTAATTTTGCGGTGTATGAAATTATTTTACTCCTTAGTTTTCCTTGTTATATCAACGATTTACGCTGTTGCTCAAAATAACGCTGGATGTCCAAATGCAAATTTCAGTAGTAGTAATTTCAGCAATTGGCAAGGTTATACCGGGAATTATGCTAATCCTGCTTCGGCATTTGGAATAGTGAATGGAAGACATACGATAATTTCTGCTCCTGGAATAGACCCGAATACATGCGGTGGATTACAAATGATCCCACCGGGTAGTACGCGTTCTGCAAGATTAGGCAACCAAAGCACTGGCGCTCAGGGTGAACGGTTAACTTATACCATGAATGTTACTGCACAGAATTCATTATTTATATATAAGTATGCTTGTGTTTTGCAAGACCCAGGTCATTCACCGGCGCAACAGCCCGTTTTCCAAATGCGCTTATTGAACCAAAACGGGACTCAAATCGGTGGAAATTGTGGAACATATACCGTTTACGCAGGCCAACCAGGCCAAAATTTTCAAACGTGCGGGGGAGTCAAATGGCTTCCATGGACCATTGTTGGGGTTAATCTTCAAGCATATTTAGGGCAAAACGTAACTGTTGAATTTACAACTAAAGATTGTGCACAGAGTGGCCACTATGGATATGCCTACGTGGTGGCCGATTGTATGCCGTTAACCTTAGACTTAGATTATTGTTTTGGCTCGCCTAACATAAACATTTCAGGGCCTGCAGGATTCCAAAGTTATAATTGGAGCAATGGAGCCAACACGCAAAGTATAAGTGTTCCAGCAGCAACGGCGGCTCCAAGTTATACGGTGACGATGCAATCGTTTTCAAACCAAGGAAGTTGTACTGTGGCATTAACTGCTTCGGCAATACCGACCACCGTTCAAAGTAATTTTACCTATACAGCAGCATGTCCATGGACCCCAATGCAATTTAATAGTACGCCAACTATTCTTCCAAATATGATAAATGGTGTACTTCTCGCAAATGGGGGTGCTTCCTCGTGGTCATGGAATTTTGGGGATGGGTCTACATTGAATGGCAATAATCCTGCTGTTCACATGAATCCAACGCACACCTATCAGAATCCAGGAACTTATACCGTTACACATATTGTAACAACTCAAGCGGGGTGTTCAGATACTATTTCTCAAACCATTACGGTACTACCACCACCTGTGATTAATTTCAGTTTCAACAACAGCTGTATGAACGATACAGTAAGTTTTACAAACCAAACACAAGACCCGAACCTTCCCCAAGTAAGTTACACATGGTTATTTGGAAACGGAAGTCCAAATTCTACACAAACCAATCCCATTCAAATATATCCCAATGCCGGAACATATAATGTTTCACTTATCGCATCTAATGCGGGCGGTTGTACGGATACACTTACACAAGCAGTAACTGTCTATCCACTTCCTCCTGTCAATGCTGGAAGTAATGTTTCTGTTTGTCCTGGTACACAAGTAACTTTAAACGCAACGGGTGCAGCAACATTAACATGGGAAACAGGAACAGCCAACGGTGGAACCTATTTACCTGCGAACAGTACCACACTGACCGTGGTTGGTATAGATAACAACGGCTGTGTGAATCAAGACTCGATGGATATTACGATTTATCCGGGAGCACTTGTAAATGCAGGTCCTGATATCAACGTGTGTTTAGGGTCAACGGTAACAATCACTGCAACGGGCTCTAATACGTATCAGTGGAACAATGGAATCACTAATGGTCAAACGTTTACACCTCCTCTTGGAACTACTACTTACACCGTTATAGGCACCTCTGCGAATGGCTGTACGAATGTAGATTCGATGGTGTTGACCGTATTTTCAAATCCCGGAATAAGTGCAGGAATAGACCAAATTGTATGTTCAGGGGATTCAACACAGTTAATTGGACAAGGAGCGATAAGTTATCAATGGAGTGGTGGCGTAGTAAATGGCACATACTTTACTCCGTTGGCAAGTGGATTATGGAGTGTGACAGGAATTGATAACAATGGTTGCGTAGGGTATGACACCTTACAGATAACGATACCTCAACCTATTGTATTTGCTGGTAATGACAGCAGTATTTGTCCTGGATTTAGTATTCCGCTTAACGCAGTTGGAACAGCTACCTACACCTGGAGTACCGGAACTACCAATGGAAGCAATTATAGTCCACTCAATAACGAGGTTATTACTGTAATTGGATTGGACACCAACCTTTGCCCTGCATATGACACCTTAATTATAACTGTTTTTCAAGCCCCAGTAGTTGATGCAGGACCAGACATTCAAGTATGTTCGGGTACATCTGTTACCATTTCAGGTTCAGGAGCTATTACATACGTTTGGGACAATGGACTAATTAATGGAAACACATGGACCCCACCCGTGGGAATTGTTACCTACCTTGTAACAGGAACGGATGCGAATGGATGTATAGACACTAGTAACATGGTTCTAACCGTTTGGGCGAATCCAACAGTGAACGCAGGAGTTGATCAAAGCATTTGCGAAGGAGCAAGTACCCAAGTAAGTGGATCTGGTGCGGTAAGTTATCAATGGAATAATGGGATAGTGAATCAAGTTAACTTTACACCAAGCACCACATCAACCTACACAGTTACCGGAACAGACCAAAACGGCTGTATTGGAACAGACAATATGAACATCACCATTGAACCGGCTTCAATACCTAACTTCAACGCTGCAATAACAGAAAATTGTATTCCATTCACAGCCAACCTTACCAATACATCCTCCGGCACTCCTTATGTATCAGCACTTTGGGATTTCGGTAATGGTCTAACCGGCAACGGTATGAATTCAACGTCCGTAATCTACAATGCGCAAGGATGTTACGATGTAAGCTTGACCTTAACCACTGCATTAGGTTGTGTTTGGGATACCACGTTTACTGATTATTTGTGCGCCTATTCTGTACCAATTGCTGACTTTAACGTCACCCCACAATCGATGACTGTTTTGAATACTACTGGGACATTTGAAAATTACAGTGCAGGAGCAGATTATTACGATTGGGATTTTGGTGATGGGTCCGCTAATTCAAGTGAATTTGAACCTATTCATGCATTTCCAACGTCTGCCGCTGGTACCTATTTAATTTCATTAATTGCCTCAACTGAATTTGGGTGTAAAGACACTGCAACACGTACTGTCATTGTTTTAGAATCCCAGCTGATTTTCGTTCCTAACACCTTTACTCCCGATGGAAACGAATATAACCAAACCTGGCTTCCGATAATTACAGCAGATTTTGACCCCTATGAATATAGTTGTTTTATCTTCGACCGATGGGGTGAAATTATTTGGGAAAATCATAACCACGAATTGGGTTGGGATGGAAAAAGAACGGATGGAATTGATGTTTCACAGGGAACATATACATGGAAAATAGTACTTAAATCTCCTTACTCAGATAGCAGAAAAGCATACATTGGACATGTGAATTTATTGAGGTAATGTAGTTTGGCATTTAATTCATAAATTTGAAGGTGAGAATGGCAACGATTGGTTAATATTCTCGTAAAGAATGTGACCCAAACATTAACTTTTTTTTTATGACACGATTTATATTGAGTGTAATTGTTTTATTCACTACTTATTTCGCTCACAGTCAATATACCGTTTGTCTAGGCCAAGACTTATCTGTTTGCCCAGGCCAAACAGTGACAATCAACAATTGCAATCAAGGTGGTGGTGCCAATAACGTTGCAGGTGTTTATTTGAATGCCCCAAGCCAAGTTAACTTATCTGATGACTCTTGGTCGGGTGTTGTTAATATCGGATTCCCATTCAATTTTTATGGTCAAAATTATAACCAGTGTGTAATAGGTTCCAATGGATTAGTGTCATTTAACCTGGCAAACGCGAATGGATATTGTCCATGGTCGTTGGGGGGGATTCCTCCACTTCCGAATATGCAATTAACCTCTGCTCGGAATTCAATCATGCTCACGTATCAGGACATTAATCCGTCGTTAGGCGGTCAAATTCAATATCAAATGATAGGTACAGCACCTAATCGCCGATTTGTTGTATTATATAAAAACATAATGATGTTTAGCTGTACACAACAATGTAATTACATGGCTATTATTATGTATGAAACTACCAATGTGTTTGAATTGCACATTGGAAATAAACCAATTTGTACGGGTTGGAATAGCGGCTTAGCCATTCAAGGGTCAGAGAATAATCCAATGACCGTAGCGCACATAACCCCGGGGAGAAACAACCAAGTATGGGGTGCAAATCAAGATGGTCGTCGATTTACTCCAACAGCTCCAAATAACACCAATCAATATACCATGGCTCAAATTCCATATGTATTGGTATCTAGTCCAGGGACAAATTTTATTTGGCAAAATACACTAGGGCAAACCTTTCCTTACAATAACGGAACCTTGGTCGTAAACAATGTACCAACCCCTGGTCCCACAGGATATTTTTTATCAGGATCTGCATGCAATGCGAGTATCGGGTCAATTACCAATGATACTACATGGATTTCTATTGGTGGAGCAGCTGTAAATGTGACAACAACCAATGATATTTGTTCTCAATCTATTGGGTCCGTAACGGCCAATCCAACAGCAGGTACACCACCGTTTACCTATACTTGGACCCCAAACATTGGAAATACACAAACAGTAAATAATCTTCCTGCAGGTACATATTCCGTAAGTGTTCAAGACGCCAGCGGTTGTCCGGCCACAGGCACTGGAGTCATTGGAGATACCCCAGCTCAATACACTGCTACCATGACACAAGTAAGTTGTCCGGGCGGAAATGACGGAACAGCCACTGCGCAAATTGTACCGGCAGCACCTGGCGCTACCTACACATGGAGTAATGGCCAAACCACACAAACCGCTACTGGTTTAAGTGCCGGAACATATACCTGTAACGTTGCAACACCAAGTGGTTGTTCAGGAAGTGTCACTATAACGGTTACTGAAATCCCTGCTATGATTTTGAATTTAACCAATGTTGTTAACGCAAATTGCAATAGCATCAATAATGGAAGTGCAACCATTTCTGCAATACAAGGTACTCCTGGATACCTTTACAGTTGGACAGGATCTGCCTCTGTATCAAATATGGCAATCGACTTAGGTGCCGGAACACATACCGTTACTGTAACTGATGCCAATGGATGTGTACAAGATACAACGTTTAACATTAGTGAGCCTCCACCATTATCCATTTCATTTCTCACTCAAGATACTATGATTTGTCCTGAGGCAAGTATTACATTAACAGCACAAGGCGTTGGTGGTTCCAGCCCATACATTTTTAGTTGGGTGGATAATAATGGGAATTCTTTTGGGCCAGCGAGCTCAATAACCGTAGATCCAGCTACCACACCTACCCAATATTGTGTTACACTCTCAGAGCAATGTGGATCGCCAACAACGCAAGATTGCATGACGATTACATTCCCTACCCCAATCATACCGAGTATAGCTCCAAATTTCCCTATTCTTTGTATGCCTGGTTCATTCAATTTTTCGAATACCTCTTCCAACGCAGCAGAAATCGCATCTACGGTTTATACGTTCTCGAATGGAGACACCTACACGGTTCCTGGGATGCAGAATTTTTCAAACACCTTCCCTTACCCAGGGTTTTACAGTGTTAACATGACCACAACCTCTATCTATGGTTGCGTTTACTCAAACAGCACACAAGATATCGTTGAAGTGACCCCCTTACCTACGGCTGACTTTGTACTTTCACGCAACCCTGTAACCTGGTTTGAAACCTCTGTACAAGCAAATGATAATTCTCAAGGGAACATCGTAGATTGGCAATGGTCTTGTGATGGTGCAGAAAGCATTACCAGCAATGGGATTAACGCCATGTTTACTTTCCCTCAAGGTGTAGTTGGTACATATTATTTAAACTTAACAGTAACCACTGCGCAAGGGTGTTCAGATTCAATCTCTTTGCCTTTAGAAATTATTCCAGATATCGTATTCTATGTACCTAATACCTTTACTCCGGATGATGACGAGCATAACCAGACATGGAGATTTTATGTAGAGGGGATTGATGAGATGGGCTTTCATTTAACCGTATATAACCGATGGGGAGAAACCGTATGGGAATCGTTTGATCCTGCGGGTGAATGGGATGGTATGTATGGAGGGAAATTGGTTCAACCGGGAGTTTACACGTGGACTGCTTGGTATAAGGAACGTGACAGTGATGGTAAGAAAATTAGACAAGGATTCGTAAATGTATTGAGATAAGTATGAAAAAGATTTTAATCCTATTGTTCATTGGTAGTATTTTGTTTGGTTGCGGCGTGGTAGATATATCATCTCTACCAACGGGGAACTCTACTCCAACAAAACCTCAACTAACAAACGATGAAGTAATCAAAGGGTTAAAAGAAGCGTTAACTATTGGAATTCAGAATTCAGTAGATTCAAGTTCAGTACTTGATGGTTTTTTAAAGAACCCCGCAATACGTTTACCATTCCCTCCGGATGCAATTAAAGTAAAAGAGAAAGCTATTAATCTGGGAATGCAAGGTCAAGTAGATAAATTTGAAACAACCTTGAATCGTGCGGCTGAAGAAGCTGTAAAAGAAGCCTTACCTATCTTTAAAAATGCTATATTAAACATGTCTATTCAAGATGGTTTTGCCATTTTGAAAGGCGGAAATGGTGCAGCCACTAAGTTCTTGAAAGATAAAACTTCAGACAGCCTTGCAGTTGCCTTTTTGCCTAAGGTAAAGAATGCCACGAGTAAAGTACAATTAACGTCTTATTGGAATCCAATTATCACGAAATATAACGCAGCGGTTACACTTACAGGTGGAGAAAAAATAAATCCAGATTTAGATGCCTATGTGACCCAGTTAGCAATTCAAGGGTTATTTAAATTGGTAGAGAAGGAAGAAAATAAAATCAGAAAGGATCCTGGTGCTAGGGTTACTGATATATTAATGAAAGTATTTAGTAGTATTTAATCCTATATCGTTTGAAACATTTTCCGCCAACTGAGCTTGCGTTAAATGCGCAACATCAGGTATATCATTTAGGCCTTTCACGAGATCAAGTCGCACAGACAGTAATTTTGGTAGGTGATCAAGACCGTGTATCCTTAATATCTAATTTTTTTGATGCGATTGAGCACAAGAGCCAACATAGAGAATTTGTTTGTCATACCGGAACCTACAAAGGAAAGCGAATCTCTGCCATTTCAACCGGAATAGGTACGGATAATATTGACATTACCGTTAATGAACTCGACGCCTTAGTTAACATCGATCTTAAGACAAGAACTTCACTTCCCTCCCATACTTCACTGAATTTAATTCGCATTGGAACCTGCGGTATTTTACAGCCACAAATTCCAGTACATAGTTACATTGTTTCAACGCATGCCTTTGGACTCGATAATGTAGCGCATTTTTACGACATTGAATTTACGGACACTGAACGCTTCATGAACGAACGCATTAAAGAATTCATTCAACTCCCGAAGGCGATAGAACCTTATTTTGTTGCAGCGGATTCAGAGCTCACATTCAATCTAACAGCGGATAGCTGTTTTCCTGGGATAACCATAACCAGTTCTGGATTTTATGGCCCACAAGGAAGACAACTACGCCTTGATTCACGCATAGCCGACATTCAAATTAAGGCTCAGCATTTCAGTGAAAACAACTTAAGGCTATTGAACTTTGAAATGGAAAGTTCGGCTTTATTTGCCTTAGGTAGGGCATTAGGCCACCGATGTGCTACCATTTGTCTGGGGATAGCAAACCGACCGAACACCACCTTTTCAGAAGGATATCAAAAAGAAATGAATGAACTGATACAGTTTGTTCTTGACAGGGTCCCTTAATTTTCCAGGTATTTATCCAAGGTAAGGTGAAGGTTTATCCCGCGAAGTTCTGCCCCTTTGGCGATTATCTCTCCATTCCCATCAATTAAGAACGCACTCGGAATTGAATATACACCATAGAGATTCGAAATTTTACCTCCTTCATCTAATCCATGGTATTTCCAAACCATTCCATCCGATTTAATGGCGTCTTTCCAAGCGGAAGACTCGCGATCTAAGGATACGCTAAATACAGTAAAGCCTTTACCATTCGTGAATTTCTTTTTACGGTATTTGTTATAGGCCTCCACAACGTTCGGCATTTCTTTACGGCAAGGTCCACACCACGAGGCCCAGAAATCCACCAATACCATTTTTCCTCTTAATTTGGATAATGTAATCTTCTTCCCTTTATGAGACTTCATTACAATATCCGGGGCTAAACCCTTGGGGCTTACAACTACCTCTTCGGAATTATTTAAACAGAATGCACCGCAAAAAATGAGTACAATAAAAGCTAAGGGTAGAAATCGTTGCAAGGTTTTCATTAGCCAATTCTTCGAATATCAGCACCAATGTTATTCAAGCGGATTTCAATGTCTTGATACCCTCGATCAATTTGATCGATGTTATGAATAACGCTTTTTCCTTTAGCAGAAAGTGCTGCAATCAACAGGGATACTCCAGCACGGATATCGGGTGAGGTCATGGAAATTCCTTTGAGTTGATGTTCTCTATTTAATCCAATCACAGTAGCTCGATGCGGGTCACAAAGAATGATTTGCGCTCCCATATCGATTAATTTATCGACGAAGAATAACCTAGACTCAAACATCTTTTGATGAATCAGTACAGACCCTTTGGCTTGGGTAGCAACCACCAAAATAATCGAGAGTAAATCCGGCGTAAACCCTGGCCATGGCGCATCATAAATGGTTAAGATGGAGCCATCGATGAACGTGTCTATTTCATAGTGATCCTGAGCAGGGATATAAATATCATCTCCTTTTCGTTCCAACTTAATACCCAACCTTCTAAATACGTTTGGTATAATCCCCAGGTTTTCCCAACTCACATCTTTAATGGTAATTTCAGATTTTGTCATGGCTGCCAAGCCAATGAAACTTCCAATTTCAATCATATCGGGTAGTATGCGATGAAAACATCCTTTCAACTCCTTCACTCCTTCAATATGTAATAAATTAGAACCGATCCCTTCAATCTTAGCTCCCATGGAATTAAGCATCTTGCACAATTGCTGAATATAGGGTTCACAGGCTGCGTTATAAAAGGTTGTTTTACCTTCAGCCAACACGGCAGCCATTAGAATATTTGCTGTTCCGGTAACAGACGCTTCGTCAAGGTGGATGTATGTTCCTTTTAATTTCTTTGCTTCAATGGAGTAGAAATGTTCTCCCGCATCGTAATTAAACTTTGCACCCAATAGCGTAAATCCTTCGAAATGCGTATCCAATCTTCTGCGCCCAATTTTGTCTCCTCCTGGTTTTGGAATAAATCCTTTACCAAACCTTGCCAATAAGGGTCCTACAATCATAATGGAGCCGCGCAGTGCCGACGCACGTTTCTTGAAATCTTCGGTTTCCAAATACGCTAAATCAATCTCCTTAGCCTGAAAAATATAAGTGCCTTTTTCAACCTTCTCCACCTTCACTCCCATAGTTTGCAAAAGGCTTATCAGTTTATTTACATCAATAATGTCCGGAACATTGGAGATGGTTACTTTTTCAGCCGTTAATAAGGGAGCACATAACACTTGAAGTGCCTCATTTTTTGCCCCTTGTGGATGCAATTCACCTTTTAAAGGTTTACCGCCGTGAATTTCAAAAGATGCCATTATTTTTTAAAATTTTTTTTCTTTTGTTTTTGTTTAAAATTCTTGCTGAACTTTTTATTATTATTGTTGCCAATACCCATAGAACGCAGTAGGACATTCGTGTTCATAAGTTCGTCTGGATTTTCCAATACTAAATCTCCTTTAGAAAGTTCCTTTAACTGATCAGCAATTACATGATTTTCAACGGTATCGTTGTTATGGGACAAGAATTGCTTTTTCATGAAATTAGCCATGGTATTTTTCAAATAATCCCGTTCATCCGCTTTCGTGATCTCTTTGGCTGATTCTAGAATTTCTTGAGTATACTTACCGTAATGACCATATCTAATCTTACTTTTCGGATACGCCATCAACTTAGGCTTCTCTTGAAGGGATTCTGCTTTTGGTATTTCATACGGAGAATCAACCTCCAAATTAAAATCGGACATCACAAAAAGGTGAGTCCATAATTTATGTCGAAAATCATCCACATCACGCAGGTGAGGGTTTAATTGTCCCATCACTTCGATTATGGCTTGTGCCGCGCGGTTACGTTCTTTTCGATCCGAAATTTCCATGGCATGTGCGATCATATTCTGCACATTTCGTCCATATTCAGGTAAGATCAGTTTACCGCGTGTTGTATTATATTCCATTAAGATTCGATTTTTGCACCAAGTGCATTCATGTAAATATCGCGTGCTTCATCAATAAAACCAAATGCCTGCAAATCTATTTGCATTTTACCTTTGGTTACGTGCCCCAATAGAATGATATTCGTATCACACGATTTTTTGTACTCGCTAAACGCATCCCGTTTATCTTCAGGTAAGGTAACTACTACTCTGCCTTGTCCTTCCCCAAATAAAAAGGCATCAGTACGGATGTCCATATCGGTTTCAATATCAAATCCGAGGCCTCGTGGGAAGCCCATCTCTACTAAGGTGACGAAAAGACCCCCGTCAGAAACATCATGCGCAGCGTTTATTAAATTTTGCGATATCAGTTCTTGGATGGTTTGCTGCATGTTGAATTCTTCATCCAAATCAAAGCTTGGAACCGGTGAAAGTTTTACCCCTTGAATTGCAGATAAATACTCAGAGGAACCCATATCATCGGAATAATTTCCAACTAAATAAATCAAATCCCCTTTTTCTTTGAAATCAAGCGTCATTTTTTTATCCTTATCCTCCAAAAGTCCAATCATACCAATCGTTGGGGTTGGAAATACAGGAACTTCTTTTCCTCCAATAACTGATTGATTGTAGAAAGAAACATTCCCTCCAGTAACTGGCGTAGAAAATTTTATACATGCAGCGCTCATTCCTTTGATTGCACCCACAAACTGCCAATAGCTTTCAGGATTATATGGATTCCCGAAATTCAAGCAATTCGTAACAGCTGAAGGAATACCGCCTGAAACAGTAATGTTTCGTGCCGCTTCAGAAACAGCGATCATCGTGCCTATTTCAGGGTCAGAATTCACGTAGCGTGAATTACAATCAACCGTCATTGCGAGTGCTTTTTTGGTTCCTTTAATAGAAACAACGCCAGCATCTGAAGGTGCATTGGTGGACATATTAACGGTACCTACCATGGAGTCATATTGCTCATAAACCCATCGTTTTGAGGCAATGTTAGGTAAGCCCAACATTTGATACGCCACGGCTTTAAGATCCGAAGGAACCTTGATCGAATCTGGATTAAATTTCTTTGCCTCGGCATAATATGCAGGCTCAGAATAGGCACGTTTATTTTGCGGCGCACCTCCACCAAGTACCAAGGATTCAGCGGGTACATCACCCACCAATTCACCGTGCATGTAATATCGGATTCTACCCGTATCTGTTACATGACCGATCTCTTCTGCATGTAAATCCCATTTATCAAAAATTGATTTTACTACGTGCTCTTTGCCTTTTTGAACCACAACTAACATTCGTTCTTGGGATTCAGAAAGCAAAATTTCATAGGGCAACATGTTTTCTTGTCTGGTAGGAACTTTATCCAAATAAATCTCCATTCCTACACCTCCAGCCGCAGACATTTCTGTGGTAGAGCAAGTGATCCCGGCAGCCCCCATGTCTTGCATACCAACGATAGCATCCGTTTGAGACAACTCCATGGTCGCTTCAAGAAGTAACTTTTCCATAAAGGGGTCACCCACTTGAACAGAAGGTAAATCATTCGCAGAATCTTCTGTAATATCTTTAGAAGCAAAAGCCGCCCCTGCAATTCCGTCTTTACCGGTGGCAGAACCCACAATAAATACTGGATTACCCGGACCTTTTGCTGTGGCAGAAATAATTCGTTTGGTATCAATTATCCCGGCGGAGAACGCATTCACCAAGGGATTTGTATTGTATGAATCATCAAAAAACACTTCGCCTCCAACAATCGGAATCCCGAAAGCATTTCCATAGTCTCCTATTCCTTTAACCACACCTTTAACCAACCATTTGGTTCGGGGCAAGTCTAAATTCCCAAAACGCAATGAGTT
Organism: Flavobacteriales bacterium; assembly: GCA_947463385.1. Classification (GTDB taxonomy): domain Bacteria; phylum Bacteroidota; class Bacteroidia; order Flavobacteriales_D; family Crocinitomicaceae; genus UBA952. Next base: position 41,502 of record CANHSL010000004.1, on the reverse strand, counting down.
TAATTGCGCAATTGGACGTGCACCCATGGTAAAAATATCTCGATTGATTCCCCCTACGCCCGTGGCAGCTCCTTGATAAGGCTCCAAGGCACTGGGGTGGTTATGGGATTCGATTTTAAATACACACCCAAGACCGTCACCAATATCTACTAATCCGGCATTTTCTTCCCCCGCCTTAACCAGCATGTGCGGACCATCCTTAGGAAGTGTTTTTAACCAAAGAATTGAATTTTTGTATGAACAATGCTCAGACCACATTACCGAGTAAATTGCGGTTTCAGTAAAGTTGGGGGTTCGACCAAGAATTCCTTTAATTTGCTCGAATTCTTCTGCTAACAAACCTAGTTCTTTAGCTTGCGTAAGCGTAGCTTCTTTTTGTAGGGTATTTTCCATGATAAATTTCAAGCACAAAAGTACGGATTATCTTTAAGTGAATGAGCCTTCACACAAAGAATCACCCCCAACTTTATTAACAAAAAAAATCCGGATAAACCGGATTTAACAATGATACAAAAGGAATCTTCAATGCCCGCAATGGACAATATACGTACCCGTTGTATCTGTATAGCCATTCGCTTCTAAGCTCTCCATTTCATCCCCACATTTTTCACCAAGCTCAATCTCGGCTCCAGCCTTGTCGTAATGGCATTCTTCACATTTGTTCTTTTTACACGCCGAGAATGACACCGCCATTAACCCGAGTAAAGCAATAAATAACATGTTAGTTTTCATATGGTTTGTTTTTAAAATTACTATTGAAATTATACCCAACTCCCAAGAAGAAATTTCTTCCAGGAAAGGGCATTTGAATGTTTTTTAAGCGGGATAAATGATCAATATACGTGGCATTTAGCACATTTCTCCCTCCCCCTTTTATGGTAAATTGATCGGTTTTACCAAAGGCAAACACTAATGAAAAATCCAATACATGATATGCCTTCGACGTGGTTTCGAGGTAGGCCACATTATTTTGAGGTCCCATTAAAGTGGATTGTACATTCACCTCTTTCAATCGAATAAAGTTCTTTAATTCAAATTCATACCTAAGCACGTTTTGCATTCGAGGCTGAGGAATCATAGAAACCGAACTATCGCCAAGGGAACTGACATTAAGGTAGGATATGGAAACCTCCCAATGCAATCCATGCGCAAAATGCGGATGTACATGATAAGACAAATCTACGCCAGAAAAAAGCACTTCATTATTTTGAACGTAACGGTATCCAGGAATTCCATCAAACAGCATCCCCATGGGCTCCAAATAAATATAATCGCGTATGTAACTCACGAACGGGTTTAACACCAAGGCGCCATGCGCTTGATTCCATTCTATGGTAACATCTAATTGGCTAGCCTTTTCGGGAACCAACGCAGCATCACCTACCTCATACCTCAGCGCACCGTGATGGTACCCATTTGAGAACAACTCCGTTAAGTGTGGCGCCCGAAATCCAGTGGATAATGACGTCCGCCAAACAAACTTATCCGAACTGCGCACCACCCCTATACTTCCATTTAAGCCATTAAAACTGAGGTTGTTTTGGTGTGGTAAATCAATCCCAAATATCGTTCTTCGGTCATACCGAATCCCTGCTTGAACGTTCCATTTTTTTCGCTCGTGATTGACACTTACATATCCGCCCAAATCAACAGATTGCGCATTAGGAATTAAGGTGTCAGAAGCATTTAACGCATTGGTATTATCTTGGGTCATCGCTTGCAGCCCAGCTGTTAATTTAGTTCTTGGATTCCACTTTATTTGCCACCTCAATTGCGCCAAGTGATTGAATAAGAACATACTCAAGGAAGGGATCGTAACTTTCTCGTCAAATTCAATTAATCGATTTAGTGTCGCCCCGTACATGAATAAAACATCTGATTTATCCCTGTAAAAATTGGCGGTAGCTTGAATTAGGTGATTCTGAAAAAACTGTGCCGGCAACTCATATGTTCTAGCACGCTCATCGACCTGAAACGTCAAGGGCGTAGCTAAGGAATCATGTGTATGTCCTGGGATTCCTACTACGGAATGACTGGCGGTGTAACGCAAGGAATATAAACTCCGTTTTCCGGTGTAGGACATATTCACTTTAGCACCAAAATCATTAAACCGTGAATTCTTGGCAAACTTACCTGAAGGCAATTGAAAATCAGCATGATTAGAGTAGGTAGAAGCCACAAACCATCGGAACTTACGATAGGATTCCTTGTAAATCAACTGAGCTCTGCCACCTAAGGTATTGGAAAAACCCTCTGATTGAAATTCGACTGAACGCGCATTGGATGGCGCAAATGGGGCATCCACCAAATAGACAACTCCACCCAAGGCATCCGCACCATATAATAAACTGGCGGGACCTTTTATAACTTCAACGGCAGAAACACCAAGACTTGTAATGCCAATTCCGTGATCACCACCCCATTGCTGTCCCTCCAGTCTTAACCCATTCAACAATGTAACAACACGCATACCTTGCATACCGCGAATCACAGGTTTTGAAATACCATTTCCTAAAGCCGCATTATAGACCCCAGGTATTTTCGCCAATGCTTCGCCTAGTGTTAAATTTGAAATCACACCAAGGGACGACATTTTCTGAGATTCAATATGAAAGGGGTTTTTATTCGATTGAATTAGCGCACCAGAAGAAACGGTAACTTCATGCATATCCAAATGAACTGGCAAAAGGTAAATTTTCACCAGGCTTTGCCCCTCACACAGCGTGAAAAAAGCACTTCGATACCCTAGCGTAACTACTTTTATATTAAGGCAACTGCCGGTGTTAACTGTAAATACACTTTTTCCATCCGTATTGGTAAGCACGGTCTGATCGAATTCAACGCAGTAAACCGTTGCATTAGAAAGTGGAACATTACGAATCGAGTCAAAAACCTGCACGGTTAACTGCTGAGCCAATAACGAGTTAAAAGCCAAAATCAGAACAGTAACTACTAAGGCATATTTCATGTTAAAACATTTATTGCAACATTGTTGCGTTTTGCAAATATAAATAATAATTGCAATTTTGTTGCACTAATGGAAAAAATGTCCAATCCAAGAAATACAAAAGCAAAACAAGCTGTCTTGAACGAAATAGCTAATTCATCGTTTGCCTTAAGTCAACCGGAGCTCTTTGAACGGGTAAAAGGCACCTGCGATAGAGTAACCGTATATCGCGTACTGGACCGACTTGTAACAGAAAATAAAATACATAAAATTGTAAATATAGATGGGACAATAAATTATGCCCATTGCGCAAGTTGTGACGAATCCCACACACATGCACATGACCATTTACATTTCAGCTGCGTTAAATGCAAGAAAATCGAATGTTTGGAAGAACAATTGATTCATGTTAAGCTGCCAGACACATACCAAATAAAAGAGTTATTCCTTACAATCTCCGGGATTTGTCCAAGTTGCAGTCTTTCCTAGGAAATCATACCTTTACCCCATGTATTTCCGTGTACTCATTTTAGCGCTTTTATTGGGTTCTTGTCAAGAAGAAATCGCATACCATGAACAATTTATGGATGAATCTGATTGCTATGTGTATCTAAACGAAATCATCAAGCAACATAGGAAGGGTTATACGATTGAGTTTATTAACCCAACCGAGGCAAGTGGCTGTGTGAAAAAACAACTAGCACAAACCTATATTATTCACTTTAGCGATTCATTAGGTTTAGAGTCCGTGGTAATGGTTACCAAAACACCAGAAAAATACATACGTGCGGTTAAAGAATGGGCATTAACATATGGTTCAAAAAGTGTACGGGTAACGCACATGAATGAAGAAAAGAATAGCATCGAATTAGTGCTAAGTAAGAAATACCTCAACCCCACAGACAGCCTCTTCCACACTTCTTTTAGGCCATACAAGGAAATCCAATTGAAAAAAGAAAAATCGATTTGGAAGGAAGAATCAAGCAATATTAACCCCTATTGGCCGTGGAATAATCCAAATAAATGATAATTAGTTCAATTTCAAATAAGAATATTAAACCGTCAGAAGCCATAAAAGCCTCAGATATCAGAGAAAGCCTTTTGAGTTTTATTCAAAAAAATCACCCTGAATTTAGCAGTGAGGGGTATTTAAGTTACGAGGAGCTTAATTTTTTTAGAAGACTATACATCACTGAATTAGTAATTCAAGAGAAAGGTGAATTAGCAAAAATAGACGAAGATGTAGTTGAAGCGATTAGATCGAATGCCGTTTTATCCGAAAACATTGAAGATAAAATCGATGAAGAATTAACGTTTGGGCAACGTATGGCTGATTTAATTGCCACGTTTGGTGGAAGCTGGGTCTTTATCATTTCTTTTTTCCTTTTCCTATTCGGTTGGATTCTTTTAAATGCACTGCTTCTTGGGGATCACCCATACGATCGATATCCGTTCATTTTATTGAATTTAATTTTATCCTGTCTGGCAGCAATTCAAGCACCAATAATCATGATGAGTCAAAACCGTCAAGAGCAGAAGGACAGAGAACGAGCTGAGCATGATTACAAAATCAATCTAAAAGCAGAATTAGAAATAAAATTGCTAAGCGAAAAAGTGGACCACCTCATCGTACAACAAAATAAAAAACTACTAGAAATCCAAGAATTACAGCTTGATTATCTAAATGACGTATTAAATAAACTCTCTAAACACAAATGACTTGCTAATGGAAACGAAAAAACAAAAATTAGCATCCTACCAAACGTTTTTTCAACGAATGATTTGGTACATCAGCTTAACCACCATATTAATTTTAATTTCTTTGGTGATTGGTGTGTTAGGATATCATTACATTGGCGGGACCTCTTGGATTGACGCCTTTCATATGGCCGCATTAATTTTAACCGGTATGGGGCCGGTTATTGAAATGAAAACCACAGCAGCCAAATTATTTTCCTCATTTTATGCGTTGTATAGCGGCGTAGCATTTCTCAGTATTACTGCCATATTTATGGCCCCAATCATTCATAGACTACTACATATTCTGCATCTTGATGACGAATAATTAAAACCAAACATTTAGGTAAAGGTTTCATGAACTTCTTTAATAATTCTAAACACGCTCAAATACGGTTTATTTCAAGTTTGATTCTTATTTCATCCCTTATTCCATATTTAAATTGGGGCGGGGAAAACCATGCATTTTTATTTCAAATCGAATGGGAAATCATTAAAAAAATATGTTCCGATCCAGCCCAGGTTATACACCCACTCATTATCATACCGGTGTTAAGTCAAGTGATAATCATCACCTTCGGATTATTCATACCCAAAGTTAGACCTGTTTACATCGGAATTATTGGATTATTTTTATTATTTATTTTTATATTCCTTGCCGGCTTCCTTAGTGCAAACCTTTGGGTGATTTTATCTGCTGTGCCTTTTGTAATTAGTTCCATCCTTTTTATTCTTGTAGTAAAAACAAGTAGATAGCATATTCGTGCATTCAGCTATTTTCCTTAATTTTGTCTCCAAATTATCGGATATGAATTACGACCTTATAGTTATTGGAAGTGGACCAGGTGGATATGTAACGGCAATCAGAGCATCTCAATTGGGAATGAAAACTGCGATTATCGAGCGAGAATCCTTAGGAGGAATTTGCTTAAATTGGGGATGCATTCCAACCAAAGCCTTATTAAAAAGTGCGCAGGTATTCGAATATCTTAAACATGCCTCAGATTATGGAATCAATGTGAAAGAGGCCAGTGCAGATTTCGATGCGGTGGTAAAACGTTCACGCGATGTTGCCAATGGCATGAGTAATGGCATCCAGTTTTTAATGAAAAAAAATAAAATCGATGTAATCATGGGGACCGCAACGATTGCCCCAGGAAAGCAAGTGATTGTAATTGACGAAGCTGGAAAACCCACGACTTACACAGCAAGTAAAGGCGTAATTATTGCTACGGGAGCTCGTTCAAGAGAGTTACCTAACCTTCCACAGGATGGGACAAAGATTATTGGATACCGTCAAGCAATGACCTTGGCAAAACAACCAAAGAAACTCGTAGTCGTTGGATCTGGGGCCATTGGAGTAGAATTTGCATATTTCTATAATGCCATGGGCACAGAAGTAACCATCGTAGAGTACATGCCAAACATTGTACCGGTAGAAGACGAAGAAGTATCAAAACAACTCGAAAAATCCTTCAAAAAATCCGGTATTAAAATCATGACTGAAGCGTCTGTGGAAGCTGTTGATACCAAAGGAAAAGGCTGTATTGTTACTGTTAAAACGGCAAAAGGAGAAGAGAAAATTGAGTGCGATGTAGTATTATCAGCTGTTGGTATACAAGCAAATATAGAAGGTTTAGGATTAGAAGACGTAGGAATTATTCAAGACAAGGGGAAAATCCCAGTAAATGAATTCTATCAAACGAATATTCCAGGATATTATGCCATTGGCGATTTAGTACCCGGCCCTGCCTTAGCCCACGTTGCTTCGGCTGAAGGAATCATTTGTGTTGAGCAATTAGCCGGACACCACCCTGAGCCCTTAGATTACAGCAACATCCCAGGATGTACCTATTGCTCACCAGAAGTTGCCTCTGTTGGAATGACAGAAAAGGCAGCTAAAGCCGCTGGACGAGAAATTAAAATTGGTAAATTCCCGTTCTCTGCCTCTGGAAAAGCAAGTGCAGCTGGCGCAAAGGATGGTTTTGTAAAATTGATCTTTGATGCGAAATACGGCGAATTGTTAGGAGCTCACATGATTGGAGCGAACGTTACCGAAATGATTGCAGAAATTGTTGCGGTTCGTAAATTAGAAACCACTGGAATGGACCTCATCAAAACGGTTCACCCGCACCCGACCATGTCAGAAGCCATAATGGAAGCTGCCGCTGCTGCTTATGGTGAAGTAATTCACTTGTAATGAACACCCTTCGAATAATTCTCGGATTATTCCTCGGTCTTTTTGTAGGCGCCATGGTAAATGGCAGTTTCATTGAACTAGGAATGAAAATATTCCCTTATCCTAACGGAGTAAATTTTGATACAACTGAAGGAATGAAAGCCTTTAGTGGACTCCCTCTCAAATATTATGTCTTCCCTTTCATTGCTCATGCCATGGGAACACTAAGCGGTTGTTTGATTGCACTCTTACTTGTTAGAACGCATGCCACTTGGGTAGTTTACACCATCGGTTCCCTATTTTTAGTTGGTGGCATCATGGCTGTCTACATGATTAATGCCCCGTTGTGGTTTGATATCCTAGACTTAAGCATGGCATATATTCCCATGGCTTGGTTAGCTACAAAATCAAAACTGGCTAAAACGGCATAATACAAGTGATAAAATTGAGGAATTCTGCCAAATCGTCACGTAAAACCTGCCGTGTTTATCGCTTTGTCATATTATTTCAAGATATACAGGCATGGCACATAAATTGAAAATGGGGTGATGTCAACATTTAAAAACAAAAGTTAACATGGGAAAAATAATTGGAATTGACTTAGGTACCACCAACTCTTGCGTATCGGTCATGGAAGGAAATGAGCCAGTGGTAATCACTAACTCAGAAGGAAAAAGAACTACGCCATCGGTAGTTGCATTTATAGATGGAGGCGAGCGAAAAGTTGGGGATCCAGCAAAACGTCAAGCAATCACTAATCCAACAAAAACAATCTACTCGATTAAGCGATTCATGGGAAGCAGCTACGACGATTCAGTCGCAGAAACAAAGCGCGTTCCGTATGAGGTAGTTAAAGGCGAAAATAATACGCCACGGGTAAAAATCGATGACCGTCTATATTCTCCACAAGAAATCTCTGCCATCATTTTGCAAAAAATGAAAAAAACCGCAGAAGATTATTTAGGGACAGAAGTAACGGAAGCCGTAGTTACTGTACCTGCATACTTTAATGATGCGCAACGTCAAGCAACAAAAGAAGCTGGTGAAATCGCAGGATTAACAATCAAACGAATCATTAACGAACCAACAGCAGCTGCGCTTGCTTATGGATTAGACAAAAAAGGTATCGATCAAAAAATCGTTGTTTTCGATTTCGGAGGTGGAACACACGATGTATCCATCCTTGAACTTGGAGACGGTGTTTTTGAAGTACTTTCTACAGACGGAGATACGCACCTTGGAGGAGACGACGTAGATAACGCAATCATTAACTGGTTGGCAGACGAATTCAAAAGTGAAGAAGGAATTGATCTTAGAGAAGACCCTATGGCGCTTCAACGCTTGAAAGAAGCCGCAGAAAAAGCTAAAATCGAACTATCTTCAACTACTTCGAGTGAAATAAACTTGCCGTATATCATGCCGGTAAATGGGATTCCAAAACACTTGGTTAGAACCTTACAACGAGCAAAATTCGAACAGTTGATTTCAGAAATCGTTGAACGAACCATTGCTCCTTGTCGTTCGGCATTAAAAAATGCAGGATTAAGTCCAAAAGACATTAACGAGGTAATCTTGGTAGGTGGATCAACGCGTATTCCAATCATTCAAGATGCAGTAGAGAAGTTTTTTGGAAAGGCTCCATCAAAAGGGGTAAATCCAGACGAAGTGGTAGCCGTAGGTGCAGCGATTCAAGGAGGTGTTCTTACCGGTGAAGTTAAAGATGTATTATTGCTTGATGTTATTCCACTTTCATTAGGGATTGAAACCATGGGTGGTGTATTCACGAAGCTCATCGAAGCGAACACAACGATTCCAACGAAAAAATCGGAAGTTTTCTCTACAGCAGCTGACAGTCAACCTGCAGTAGACATCCACGTGCTTCAAGGTGAACGCGCTATGGCAGGAGACAACAAAACCCTAGGGAGATTTCAATTATCTGATATTCCACCAGCGCCTAGAGGTGTACCGCAAATTGAGGTGACCTTTGACATTGATGCCAACGGTATCATGAATATTTCGGCCAAAGACAAAGGGACAGGTAAAGAACAATCGATTAAAATTGAATCTAAATCTGGATTAAGTGATGCTGAAATCGAACGCATGAAAGCAGAGGCGCAAGCCAATGCCGAATCCGATAAGAAGAAACGCGAAGAGGTAGATTTAATCAATAAGGCCGATTCAACCATTTTCCAAACGGAACGTCAATTAAAAGAATACGGTGATAAAATTCCAGCGGATAAAAAACAAGGAATCGAAGATGCGTTAAACGAATTGAAAAAAGAATTCGAAGCGAAAAACATGGAAAACCTTGAGCCTGCAATGGAAAAACTAAACCAAGTGTTCCAAGCAGCATCGCAAGACATGTATAATGCAGCGAACGCGCAAGGCGGTGCATCAACCGAAGGCGGAGAACAAGCCAGTTCCGGAAATCCTGACGATGAAGTAACCGATGTAGACTTTGAAGAAGTTAACGATAAAAAATAATCGAACTTAAATTAAAAAATCAAGGGCTCTTCGGAGCCCTTTTTCTATTTTTGCGCATGCTTCATCACAAAGTACTTACTCATCCTAAAAGCACCGAATGGACCGTATTCATTCATGGCTTCGGGGGAAGTTCTAACGTTTGGTTCAAACAGGTTAGGGATTTTCAAGAACATTTTAATGTCGTGCTCATCGATCTACGCGGACATGGTAAATCCCAAGGCCTACCTCAACACCGCAAATACTCGTTTGAATTAATCGCAAAAGAAGTAGCTGAAGTGATCGATTTTCTCAATATCCAAAAAGCCCACTTTATTGGGGTGTCATTGGGCAGTATCGTGATCCGTCAAATCGCCGTGAATTATCCGAAAATGGTTAAATCCATGATTTTTGCTGGAGCAATTACCCAAATGGATATTAAATCTAGATTTTTTCTAAAGCTCGGAAGAACCTTGGAACCCGTATTGCCTTACATGGCCTTATATAAGCTGTTTGCTAACATCATGATGCCTAAAAAAAATCATAAGGAATCGCGTATTATCTTTATTGGTGAGGCAAAGAAATTAATGAATAAAGAGTTCAAACGGTGGTTTAAATTAACCGGACGACTAACCAAATACCTCACGTACCTTCATCATGAAAATAAAGATGATAAAGCGCTTTATATCATGGGTAGTGAAGACCACTTATTTGTTGGAACAGCCAAAGAAATTGTAAAAGACAATCCGAACTTAACACTTGAAATTGTTGAGCAATGTGGACACGTAGTGAATGTGGAACAACCTGAAACGTTCAATAAATTGGCCATTGAGTTTATTCACAAGCAGGGGTAATGGACTTTCCACAATACCGAAAACACCTTTCAGGCAAGAATTTTTACATAATCACCGACCCCTCCCACTTTACCGAAATCCAGCTTATTGGCAGCAAGAAAATAATACTTGAAATTAAGGCCAATACCTATTTTGAAACACTTCGCATTCAAGAGATGTTAAACGAATCCGATTGTTATTTACTTGCTGATGAAAAGGACATAGAAGCACTTATAAACGGCTAAATTTCCTTATTTTTACGGCTCAACTATTTGCATGGAACCTGTTAGCCCGTATATCCCACAACATAAAATCCGAATTGTTACTGCCGCTTCCTTATTTGATGGACACGATGCAGCGATTAACATTATGCGCCGAATCATTCAGGCCACCGGGTGTGAAGTAATTCATTTAGGTCATGACCGTTCGGTGGAAGAAGTAGTGAATTGTGCCATTCAAGAAGACGCACAGGCAATTGCCATGACCTCATATCAAGGAGGGCACATGGAATACTTTAAATACATGCACGACCTGCTCCAGGAAAAAGGCGCGCCGCACATAAAAATTTTCGGTGGAGGAGGCGGCACTATTTTACCCGCAGAAATTGAAGAACTTCATGGGTATGGCATTGCTCGAATCTATCACCCAGACGATGGTCGATCCATGGGATTACAGGGCATGATTAATGACCTGATAAAACAATGTGATTTTGCTGTTGGAGAAAAGCTACCTGCCAATGCAAGCATACTAACCATTAAGGATGTCCCTGCGATTGCTCGTGTTATTTCAGGTGCTGAAAATTATGCTGAAGTACATGAAAAAACCTTGTCTGAAATTCGCGATAAGGCGAAATCCATAAAAACGCCAGTGCTCGGAATTACCGGTACCGGTGGGGCGGGAAAATCCTCCCTCGTGGATGAATTAGTGCGCCGGTTTTTAATCGATTTTCAAGATAAACACATTGCTGTCGTTTCAGTAGATCCCTCCAAAAGAAAAACAGGTGGCGCCTTGCTTGGCGATCGGATTCGAATGAATTCTATAAAAAACGAACGGGTTTACATGCGCTCTTTAGCTACCCGACAATCTAACCTGGCACTTTCAAAACATGTGGCAGAAGCCATCTCGATACTCAAAGTAGCTGGATATGATTTAATAATTCTTGAAACTTCCGGTATTGGGCAATCCGATACGGAAATCCTTGACCACAGCGACCTTTCTCTATATGTAATGACGCCTGAATATGGTGCGGCCACTCAACTTGAGAAAATCGACATGTTGGATTTTGCCGATGTTATTGCCCTTAATAAATTCGACAAACGGGGTGCTTTGGATGCGCTTCGTGATGTGCGAAAACAATATCAACGCAACCATAACCTATGGGATGAAAAGGTAGATGATATGCCGGTATACGGTACAATAGCCTCGCAATTCAATGACCCCGGCATGAATACCTTGTACAAGGTAATTATGGATAAAGTAGTTGAGAAATCAGGTGCTGCCTTGCATTCAACCTTTGAAATCACCAATGAAATGTCGGAGAAAATCTTTGTGATTCCACCCGACCGAACACGATACCTTTCGGAAATTTCAGAAAACAATCGTGCCTATGACCAATGGGTTAATAAACAAGTGGTGGTGGCTGAGAAACTACAGGGACTTCAGAGTTCTATAGAAACCCTTTCGAAATCATCCATTGAAGACAAGGACCGTTTAATCAAAGGATTGCAAGAAGCATTCGAACAAGAGAAGCTTAATTTTGATCCGAAAAACTGGGAAATCATCCAGCATTGGGAAAGTAAGAAACAAGCCTTCAAAAATCCGGAATATGAATTCAAAGTTCGAGATAAGGTATTAAGCATCAAAACGCACACAGAGTCTTTGTCGCATTCTCAAATCCCAAAAGTTGCATCACCGCGATATTCCAGCTGGGGTGATATATTACGTTGGGTGCTGCAAGAAAATTTCCCAGGAGAATTCCCATATACTGCCGGTTTATTTCCCTTTAAGCGTGAAGGAGAAGATCCAACGCGTATGTTCGCAGGGGAAGGCGGACCAGAGCGCACCAACAAACGATTCCATTATGTCAGTTTAGGCATGCCAGCAAAACGACTATCTACGGCCTTCGACTCGGTTACACTGTACGGAAACGACCCCGCAGTTCGTCCTGATATTTATGGGAAAATTGGAAATTCAGGGGTATCCATCTGCTGCTTAGACGATGCTAAAAAACTGTATTCTGGGTTTGACCTAAGCCATCCTGCGACCTCAGTGTCTATGACGATAAATGGTCCTGCCCCTATGCTTCTCGGATTTTTCATGAATGCTGCGATTGATCAGAACTGTGAAAAGTACATCCGGGCGAATGACTTAGTATCAGAGGTTGAGTCGAAAATTGCATCAATTTATCAAAGTAAAGGTACCGAACGACCACGATACCAAGGCGAACTTCCGGAAGGAAATGATGGCTTAGGCTTGATGCTTCTCGGGGTAACGGGAGATCAGGTCTTACCGGCTGACGTTTATGCACAAATTAAAGCAGACACCTTAAAGCAAGTTCGGGGCACGGTACAAGCCGATATCTTAAAAGAAGATCAAGCACAAAACACGTGTATTTTCTCCACTGAATTTGCACTTCGGTTGATGGGTGATGTCCAATCGTATTTCATTGATCATGCGGTGCGAAACTTCTATTCCGTTTCGATCTCCGGGTATCACATTGCAGAGGCTGGAGCGAATCCCATTACTCAGTTGGCATTCACCCTTGCTAATGGCTTTACGTATGTAGAGTATTATTTAAGCCGAGGAATGGACATCAACGATTTTGGTCCGAATCTATCGTTTTTCTTCTCGAATGGAATCGACCCTGAATATGCGGTGATTGGAAGAGTTGCACGTAGAATTTGGGCAAAAGCCTTAGCGAAAAAATATGGTGCAAATGCCAGAGCGCAGATGTTGAAATACCATATTCAAACTTCAGGACGATCGCTGCACGCGCAAGAAATTGATTTCAACGATATTCGTACGACCTTGCAAGCATTGTACGCCATTTACGATAATTGCAATTCCCTGCATACCAATGCCTATGATGAGGCGATTACCACTCCGACCGAAGAATCGGTGCGTAGAGCCATGGCAATACAGCTCATCATCAACCGAGAATTAGGCTTAGCGAAAAACGAAAATCCACTTCAAGGATCATTTATTATTGACGAATTAACTGATTTAGTTGAGGAAGCTGTACTCACAGAATTCGACCGTATAACAGAACGTGGCGGCGTATTGGGTGCCATGGAAACCATGTATCAGCGGTCAAAGATTCAAGAAGAATCCCTTTATTATGAAACATTAAAGCATACGGGTGAATTTCCAATTATTGGGGTAAATACCTTTTTAAGCTCCAAAGGTTCTCCTACAGTCTTGCCTAAAGAAGTGATTCGAGCAACGGAGGAGGAAAAACAATATCAAATCCACATGTTGGATGAATTGCATGATACCTATGGTGAAACCGCACAGGAACACATTAGAAAGGTGCAAGACGCAGCCATCAACAACCGCAACATGTTTGAACAATTGATGGAAGCTTGCAAATACGCTTCGCTGGGACAAATTACTGAGGCCTTGTTTGAAGTTGGCGGACAGTATCGTCGAAATATGTAAGAGTTGATAAAAACCAGAAAAGCTTCGCTTTTCCCCAGGTGCGCCCTTCGACAGGCTCAGGGACCGCACCTGGTAGTATTATTAACGCTGACTTTTATTCCAAAAAATTAGATTGTCGCATACACCTCATCCAATTGTTGGAACATTTCCTTGCCCACAACACACAAAAAGATATTCGACCCCGCTGGGGTCGCTTGATTACCACATCACTTGAGCAATAATGTGCGATTCCGATGGAATCGGATTAGCAAGAGTTAGCAGCGTTCTGAGCACCCTGAGTAGTCCGAAGGACGTATCGAAGGGTGCGGAAAAAAGTAGAGGAAACCGTTTTACCATTCCCGGTCCGAGACCAACACCGTTCCTTTGAAATGCGCGACTAATTCGTTGGATTGATTCGTTACGTTAACTTCATAAATGCCAACTTTTCGGTTTCGTGAAAGCGCTTTACAAGAAGCCGTTAAGTCATCCCCTACCTGTACTTTTTTGATGTGCGAAATCGCTGTTTCAATACTCACGCATTGTACTCCATGTGTATTCGAAGCAAAGGCCATCGCGGAATCCGCGAGTGCATAGGTAATTCCTCCGTGAGCGATATTAAACCCGTTCACCATGTGTTCCTGCACCTTCATTCGAAGGACGCAGCTCCCTGCCTCAAGAAATGCTACATGCATTCCCAGCGCTTTACTGTAGGCATCACCCCTGAGCATCATCCCTACGATTTCATCGGGTGTTTTCATTACAAGGACGAAAAAGCAAAGGTTTCAGCCAAGCGCACACCTTTCTCCGTATGCTGAAGGGTGCAACACTCATTAACGCTATCATGCTCTAAAAACAACACGAAATTCGCTGTAGCAGCAGTATCTAAGAAGGCTCCTTTTTCTTCCAAAGTAATCAACGGTCGCGTATCATATCCCATCACATAGGGCAAGGGAATGTGTCCAACACTCGGCAATAAATCAGCCATAAAGACAATGGTTTTTCCCTTGTATTTAATGTGAGGAATCATCATGCTGTCGGTGTGGCCATCCACGAATAACAGGTCTATATTTGGAAAAACATCCTTACTAAATGAACCGGTTCGTTCTACGAACTTCAATTGTCCACTTTCTTGAATAGGTAGTATATTTTCAGCTAAAAAAGACGCTTTTTCCCTAGCATTGGGTTCCGTTGCCCATTGCCAATGGGCGGCATTACTCCAGTAAATGGCATTTTTAAATACGGGACGATAACCGTCTTTTTTCGAATTCCAAGCAATCGCACCACCACAATGGTCAAAATGCAAGTGCGTAAGCATTACATCGGTAATATCATCTTCATGAAATCCAGCCTTTCGAATCGAACCAATTAAGGTGTCGTTTCCTTGCAAATGGTAATGAGAAAAGAACTTTTCTGACTGTTTATCTCCAATGCCCGTATCAACTAGCATGAGGCGTTTACCGTCCTCAATGAGTAAACAACGTAAGGCCCATGTGCACATGTTATTTTCATCCGAAGGATTCGTTTTTTGCCACAGTGTTTTGGGCACCACCCCAAACATGGCTCCCCCATCAAGTTTAAAGAGACCGGTTTCAATTACATGGATTTTCATGACTTATTTTTTAGGATTCACAAAGGCTTTCAATTGCAATACCGCAACACCCGGTGAAGTATTTGTAATCACAGAAATTGTTTTGTCTTGCTGACCAAGTTGTGACTTTCCCGGATGAAAGGTGACTTCTATTTGATCGCTTGCACCTGGTGCAATTGGCTTCTTATTCCATGTAGGTACAGTACACCCACAAGAAGCTTTTACTTCGTAGATTAACAGGGGTTTCTTACCTGTATTTTTAATAGTAAATGAGGTCGTATAATCGGCATCCGCTCCAATGCTTCCAAAGTCATGAAGCATGCGATCAAAACCAACCGAACTGAGCGTTTTTTTACGTTCAGCTTCTTCTTTTTTTGCCTCGGCTAAGGTGGCTTCAAGGGCTTGTTCATTTTCAGAATCCGCAACAATACTGGACCCAAAATCAGCTTTTTTATCCGAATGTTGACAAGCAAAAAATGATAAGAGGCAAAAAACAAAAACTAATTTTTTCATATTCAACGATCTCGAATAAAGGTAAAAAAAATCCCGACCACTGCTGCGAATCGGGATATGTTCCTGTTCTTAATAGAACGTTGGGAGGAAGACGGGGTTCGAACCCGCGGCCTTCGGAACCACAATCCGACGCTCTAACCGGCTGAGCTACAACCTCCATTTCAGGGGCACAAATATAAAACTTTTCTTCCGTAATTTGCAAGTAACCCCTCAGGATATTACTTATTATTCAGCACGAAAAATAATTCAGCACCTAATTTCGTTTACTTTTGTCTTGTGAAGCTTTTCAATACCCTCATCCTTGTACTCACCGTACGTAGTGCCCTTGGACAGCAGATTTCTGTGGAGGGAATTTGTATCGACAAGAAGGGAAAGCCAATATCAGAGGTCACCATTACTGACCAAAGGCATATAAAGTTGCTCTCAACCACAGATTCCAAGGGTAAATTCACTTTTGAAGCCGTGCTCGGCGATACCCTTTCTTTATTGTTTAGCTTTCAATCCTACCAAGAAAAACGTCAAGTCGTGGTAAATAAAAGTCCTGTGACTTATGTTCCTACGGTATTATTTCAAATCCAAGTAAGTGAAACTGTCGTAGTTCAACGCATTAAAGACGATCCCTTTGATTTAATTGAATTGCCCACGATTGACTTACAGCAAATGATTTCGGTTGAGAAATACCTCACCCTAACAAAACCCGCTACCTCAAACAACGAGCTGACTTCGAATTATAATGTGCGTGGCGGCAATTATGATGAGAATTTAGTGTACGTAAATGGATTCCTGGTATATCGTCCCTTTTTAACCCGCTCCGGACAACAAGAAGGCATGAGTTTTATTCATTCAGCCTTAGTAGAAAAAGTAAAATTTTCAGCAGGAGGCTTTGATGCCCAATATGGTGATCGCTTAAGCTCTGTACTCGACATTACCTACAAAAAACCAACGGCTTTTAGAAGCTCATTGGCCCTTTCCCTACTGAGTGAAGAAGCGCATGTGGAAGGTACACTGGGAAAAAAATTCACCTATCTCGCGGGAGCGCGCTATCGATCAAACGGGTATTTTCTGAACTCACTTCCTACCAAAGGGGCCTACAACCCAGTATTTGCAGATGGACAATTTCTTGGGGAGTACCAGCTTAATCCAAAACTTACATGGTCGGTTTTAGCGCACTATTCTTCGAACAATTACCGCTTCGCCCCACAAACGTCCAATACTGATTTCGGAACGGCTAATGAAGCCTATTCCTTTCGGATTTACTTTGATGGTAAAGAAAGTACACGATTCCAAACTGGGATGGTTGGATCCTCGCTGAACTACACCCCAAATACGAAAACCAAACTTGGGTTTTTCCTTACAGGTTTTCAATCGGATGAACGCGAATATTTTGATATTCAAGGACAATACTACATCAATGAACTTGAGACCGATCCATCCAAAGAAGAGTACGGAGATTCTATTGCCGTATTGGGGATTGGAACCTTCTTGAATCACGCACGAAATCGCTTGAATGCCCAAATATACAATGCCTACCACGAGGGTTCGTATGTACTTAAAAAGGATTACATCGATATGTACAGAACTCGCTTTGTTAGCTCCGAGCTTTTGTGGGGCGCAGGGTATGAATTAGATCGTTTCGGGGATGTATTAAGCGAGTGGAAAATGATCGACTCTGCAGGGTACAGCGTTCCTCAAGGAAACTCCAATGAAGTAGAGTTATTTGAAACCATCAAGAGTAATTTAAATCTTGTAAACCATAAAGCTAACGGCTACCTACAATGGAACTTTAGTAAATCACACACACGCTTTCAAGAGCGCGTAACCGTGCAACAAAAACAAAAAATCGACGGTAAAAAAATCATTAAAACGTTTACCGAAACCCTTGCCGAAAGTGCTTCAAAATTTGCATTTTCCCTGGGCGGCCGCGCGGGGTATACGTCGGTTAACAATGAATTTTATCTTACCCCAAGATTTTCAGCCACCTATTTCCCACGTGCGTACATGGTACGAAACAACAAAGTAGTTCGCAGAAACCTGAGTTATCGCTTTGCCACAGGAACCTATTATCAACCACCATTCTATCGTGAATTCCGAACCCTAGATGGAAAATTAAATACTCAGGTGCAATCTCAAAAATCGGTTCATGCAGTGTTGGGTGCGGACGTTTTCTTTAACATGTGGCAACGAGAACGGCCATTTAAGTTTTCGGGGGAAGTATTTTACAAGTATTTATGGGATGTGAATCCGTATGAAATAGAAAATGTACGCACGCGGTATTATGCGAATAACGATGCCGTGGCTTATGCTACCGGAATCGACTTTAATGTGCACGGAGAGTTTGTTCCTGGAATTGAGTCCTTTTTCAAACTGGGCATTATGCAAACGCGAGAAAACTTGAAGTCCGATTCCTACCAAGAATATTACAATGCCGCGGGAGAGAAAATTATTTTTGGATACAGTGAAGATCAAGTCGTAGTGGATAGCGCCAAGTTCTTTCCAGGCTTCATTCCACGTCCAACCGATCAATTCTTAACCGTTGGCGCCTTAGTTCAAGATCAAATGCCTGGCTTAGAAAACTTTACTGTACAAATGGGATTACAATATGGCGCACCCCTGCCTTATGGTCCTCCTGGAGGAGATCGCTACAAAGACACCTTGAGAATGAAAGCCTATTTCCGTGTTGATCTGGGCTTGTCGTATAACTTAGTGAGTAAAAAAGACGGATGGTGGCACAAGCATGTACCGGAATCCATGGTATCTCTGGAGATTTTCAATTTACTTGGTGTGAATAATGTGCTCTCAAAACAATGGATACAAGATGTGGAAGGGAAATACTACAGCATTCCAAATTACCTTACCCAACGCAGGGTGAATTTAAAGTTTATTTGTCGCTTTAATTAGCCGCAAAAAGAAATTTATTCGGAGAAACCAACTGCGTTTTTACAGCATACATAACAATTCCGGCGGTATTTTTCACGCCCAGTTTAAAGAGGATGTTCTTGCGATGGGTATTCACCGTATGTTTGCTCAAGAATAGCATTTCAGCAATCTGATCATTGGTATAGCCTTCAGCAATAAGAACTATAATCTCATTTTCTCGGTCAGACATCAGGACAGGATCACAGGTTAACACGCCATGATCAATATCGTCCACATCCAAATTTGCTTTACTGATGGTTTCAAGGATTTTGCCACAAAAGAACTTGTTTCCTTTAGCCGTTTCAATTACCGCATCAGAAATTTCTTGTAAATCACAATCTTTCTTGATGTAACTCATCACCCCACCTCTTAGTGCATCCACGAGGGTTTGAGGCGATTGCAAATAGGTAAGACCAATAAATTTTAACGAGGGATTTAAGCGAAGCGAAGCGATTACGTCATTTATATCAAACCCTTCTGCCGTGTAGTCAATCAACACAACTGCCATTCCACCTTGTTGAGCGAAGTCAATTAACTGTTTTCCGTTGGAAATCTCAACAATAGAATGTACCTCTGCTAAACCAGACAAGGTGGATTTTAGTCCAACCCGAATCAATTGATTGCTATCTGCTAAAAGTAATCTCACTTATTTAGAATGGTTTTAAACAAGACAAAGATACACCTTGTACATTTACCCTTCAAGTATGAGGTGATTTTTTTTTAACAAGAGATTCACAAGCCGTTAATAGCCCAAAAAAATATAGGTTATCTTTGCTTCGTGATTACAAAAATTACTACAGATATTGTTCAAGCAGCCAATGCACTAAAGGAAAATCAGGTCATTGGTATTCCAACAGAAACGGTATATGGATTAGCTGCAAATGCACTTTGTCCAAAAGCAGTATCCAACATTTTTAGTGTAAAACAACGCCCGTCCAGTAATCCCTTGATCTTACACGTTGCGAATTTACAGCAAGCCGAAGCCTATATTCAGGAATTCCATGATGAATTGAAGGTATTATATAAGCAGTTTAGTCCAGGACCAATTACCTTCCTCGTGCCAAAAACAGCCCTGGTACCTGACGAAATCACAAGTGGTTCTTCGCTTGTTGCAGTACGCTTTCCTTCACATCCCCTATTTTTAGCCTTACTCAATCAACTTGATTTTCCCGTTGCTGCGCCGAGTGCAAATAAATATGGGTCGGTTAGTCCTACGCGCGCGGAAGAAGTATTAGCTCAATTAAATGGAGAAATCCCTTTAATTCTAGACGGCGGATCATGTCAGTATGGCTTGGAATCCACCATTGTTGGGATGGATGGAGATCGGGTAATTGTTTATCGCTTAGGAAGCATTGATTTAGATGAACTTTCTGCACACTTAGGGTACATTCCAAAAGTTAAAAATCAAGCGGAACACTCACCGCTTGCGCCGGGTATGGTGAAATATCACTATGCAACAAAAACTCCGCTACACTACCTCACAAAGGAACTTAAATCGGAGGAAAATACAGGCTATATTTTCATTCACACCATCCCTGAGGGTTTTCCTTCTGAACAATGTATGACCTTGAGCTCCACCGGTGATTTAAGAGACGTAGCACGGAATTTATACCACACCTTGATTACTATGGATGAATGTGGATTCCAGGCGATCTATATTGAAAAACCGCTGGCCAAAGGACTTGGCTTAACCATTCTGGATCGACTTAAACGAGCCACAGCAAAATTCAACTAACCCATCGCGCAAAAAAAAACCATCCCGAAATGGAATGGTTCTTAAATATAGTAAAACCCTTAGGTTCTTATTTCATCGTACGACCAAAACGTGTTTTGAACTTATCAATACGTCCCGCAGTATCCACAAACTGAGCAATTCCAGTAAAGAATGGATGAGACTTGTGAGAGATATCCAATTTCACTAACGGATACTCATTTCCATCTTCCCATTGAATGGTTTCTTTTGCCGGAGCGCAAGATGGACAAATAAATGCATAATCGTTAGACATGTCTTTAAACACTACTAATCGGTAATCGTCTGGATGTATTTCTTTTTTCATGATACAAAATAGGAGTGCAAAGGTAGTAAATCAATTGAATTAAACAAACCCAATTGAAGTAAATTTGAAATAAACTAACAGAAAACGCCTCATAACTATTTATTCGCTGCAATTTTCACGCAATGGATGTCCTTATTTTTATACCTTCAACATACATATGAAGTTTGATATTCCATATACCTTAGAAGCTATTTCCAAGCAATTCGGATGCCCCTTAGTTGGTTCTCCTGAATTAACAATCACAGGAATTAATGAAATACACCGGGTGGTTCCAGGTGATATCGTATTTGTTGATCACCCGAAATACTACGACAAAGCCCTGCAATCGAATGCTACCGTAATCATTATAGACAAGCAGGTGGAATGTCCGGAAGGAAAAGGACTATTGATTAGCGAAAAACCCTTTGATATTTTCAACCAAATTACGCGATTCGGATATTCACAAAAACAACGTGCGCCGTTTAACCGTTCAGGAGATTATCCGGGAGTTTTTATTGGTAAAAATGTAACAATTGGGTCCAATGTCCAACTTGCTCCGGGGGTTTGCATTATGGATGACACGGTAATTGGTAATCATGTCGTGATTGGTCCAAATACAGTAATTGGACACACTGCATTTTACTTTAAAAAATCAAACCAGCAGTACACGGCCATGTTTAGTTGCGGAAATGTAGAAATCGCCGACCATGTGGAAATTGGAGCAAATTGCACCATTGATCGCGGCGTGACGGATGTAACTTATATTGGTACAGGTACTAAAATCGATAATTTAGTTCAGATTGGACATGATACACGAATTGGAACCAACTGTTTATTTGCCTCGCATGTTGGGATTGCGGGTTGCGTAGATATTGGCGATCGAGTAACCATGTGGGGACAAGTAGGTTGCGCGAGCGGCATTCATATTGGGGATGATGCGGTGGTTTTAGCCCAAAGTGGAATTTCAAAAAGCCTGGCGGGAAATGCCACCTACTTTGGAAGTCCGTGCAGTGAAGTGCGAGAAAAATTCAAAGAAATGGCCGCAGTAAAACAACTTCCTGATTTTCTCAGAAAACATCAATGAGCGAACGCGTAATTAATTCCCTAGAACGTCAACTCGCACTACATGAATTGAAACTCAATTCATTGCTGTCGATTACCTCGGCAATTAATACCCAAGCTTCGGTTGATGATCTGCTTAGTATTTATTCCTACATATTAAAAGAACAACTAAGCTTCAGAAAATTCGTGTTGATCACCAATTCGAATGGGTGGAAAATCCTCCACAAAGCTGGAATGAAAGGAAAAATTGACCTGACCACACATCTTGATCAGCTTCAACGCATAAAAGAACTAACCATCGTAGCGGAATCTAACTCCAGCTTGCTCAGTGAATTCAATATCATTATTCCCGTATTCCATAAAGGAAATCCCTTGGCCTATTTACTTCTCTCTGAAAACGCCGTGGCTCATGCCTCTGCCGAAAAAGAGCAGCACCTGGAATTTGCACAGACCTTAACCAATGTGATCGCTGTTGCTATGGAAAATCAGCGATTAACGAACCGATTGATTTCCAAAGACATGATCAACCGTGACTTAGAAACAGCTTCTGAATTGCAAAAACTACTCTTCCCTTCCGATTTACCTTCTAACCGAAAAATGGACATCTCGGCTAAGTATATTTCCAGGCACGTGATTGGAGGAGATTATTATGATTTCATTCCTCTAGGTGATGAAGAATATATCATTTGTATCGCAGATGTTTCTGGAAAAGGGATCTCGGCGGCCTTACTCATGGCGAATTTCCAAGCTACATTGCGCACCCTGTTTAGGTACCAGCGGTTCGATCTTTCGTTCTTGATTGAAGAATTAAATAAAAAGGTAATGGGCGCAGCAAAAGGAGAAAAATTCATCACCTTCTTTATTGCCCACTACAACGCATACACACGTAAATTAAAATACATCAATGCCGGCCACAATCAGCCCGTACTTTTTATGGGTAGAAAATACCAACTCCTTCACGATGGCTGTATTGGACTTGGGATGTTAGATGAACTTCCAAATCTACAGGTTGGTAAAATTGTTATTCCACCCAAAAGTACCTTGGTACTATATACAGACGGTGTTGTCGAATTAGAAAATGACGAGGGAGAGCAGTTTGGAATAGAACGAATGATAAAAAATGTCCAAGCTTTTTCCTCCCTCAAGATGGAAGACATGAACAACATCTTATTTTCAAAATTGGATGAATGGAAAGGTGAATTACCGTATGGCGACGATACCGCAATACTGAGCTGTAAATTCTTTTAACGTAAAATATACATTTTACCGAGTCCTTTGTGGAAATACGTGTCTGCCCCTGATTCTAAGTGCTTTATTTCTTGTCCACCACTTCGCGCAATAACACGATACAAATACACCCCATTCGCCAATAAATCGCCGTAATTATCCCTACCATCCCAGGCAAAATCCGTGATGTTACGCCCAATTCGCAATTGACCAAGTTCATCGGCTGTAATTTCCCGAACCACTCTTCCACTAATATTCATGATTTGAATGAGTATTTCATCCGGTAATACGGAACCTGTAAGGGTGAAAACAAACCGTGTACTTGTACTAAACGGATTCGGGTAGTTCATTACTTCAGTAATCGAAGATTCATGAATCACTTTAAAACTAATTTTATATTCATAATCACCCGAGAGATTTCCAGAACGGTCTTGTCCTTGCACCAGCAAGGTGTAGGTGCCATCTTTAGTGAAAAGTGCCGGATATAGAATCTTAAACTTCTTATTCGATGCATTGGCAGGCACCCATTCCATAACAACCGTACCTTGTGCATCTACAAAGGGAATCTTTCGCATTTCACCATCCGGATCCGTTAGGTAAATCGCAAACAGCGAGGTATCTGCATCACTATCCATGATGAGATACGGATTATCATCTTTCAAGGTGATTAGGATTTCACTCTGTGGAGCAATGATGTCATTATTGAGAATATGTTGCCCATCGAACGTGACGTCCAAAATCGGATTAACGTCCTCTCCCCCTACGGTGAATGCTAATTGAAGTACATTATTTATGTGCGTTAGTTCGGGCTGATCGGTTTGCGAAAAACTTTGATCCGTATATGGATTAACTTCTACCCGCAACCAATTATTCCCTGTTAAATTCAAGGTTGGAATAGTGATCGTATCGTACAGATGTCCATTGGCTAAAAGTGGCGCTTGACGAGGATAGGCGATCGGGTGAACAAGTTGATTTTCATCAATTACGGAATAACTAACCAACAAGGAATCCATTGAATACTCGCTGATGTTTCGGATATCCACCGCAAAACTTACCGGCTGCCCTTCTTGTATTGAATCATTTTGTGCAGACCAAAACATCGCAGTAGATGGATCAATCGCTGCTTCCGGTAGCGGCGCAAAGACAACATGCCAAAAATCTAATTGGGCTGGGGTTTGGAAATTTGAATCCGCATAAAAAGCGTTAAGTCGCGCATAAGGAAACTGCGCTGCATTGATTAAATTATTGAGGTTAATGATCGAATCGTGTGGGGTCATCAAGGTATCAATAACGTGATCTAATCCACCGACGGCATTATATACTTGAACGCGCATTCGGGTTGAATCACCTGGAAGCACTTCCAAGGGATCCCGTTTCCAAAAGAGGGACTGCCAATCGCTTACCGGACCGATTAACGGAGTGGTTTCATATCCAACCAATTGAGAACCGAAAATTACGGTATCCATGTGAATATCTTCTGTCCCTTGCGTAAATTTCTCCACAACAAACGAGGGGTCACCTTTCCTGGTTAAGAAGATAAAAGGCTTGTTTGGTCGTCCTTGAACAATGCTATCCGAACCCAAGGACGCGAAGGTTTGATACAAGGTAGGTCCAAAGGTATTCCACCAATCGTAGCGCGTTGTCATCGGAGAATACACTAAAATGTAATCTCCATTTTCAACCACATTCTGAACTAAATTTTGGAATGCAGCTAATTGCACGGCACTGTTTTGATGAAAGGTGAAATACTTCATGGATCGGGGTTTACACCCAGAATTGTCATTCGCATTCCCGAAATTATTCCCTGGATTAACAACCGTGCCATTCGGATAGGTATAGCGTGTTTCCCATGGCAACAAGGTGGCTTTATCAACGATTGCTACGTGCAATTTTGGCGTCATATTACACACCTCATATTCTTGCTGTTCATCGTTTAAATACCAGGCATTGTCATAAATCTCTGGAGCGGTAGTCGCTGCCTTAACCAAGCAAGAGATTCCTTTCTGAATCGGGACAAATTCACGCAACTCTTGTTGGATATTCATTGATATACCCGTGAAGGAGTTATCTGTAAACTGAAAGAAATCATCCTGACCCCAGCCCTCTTTTCCAGGTATGTATTGAAAGGAGCGTTTCTTCCAAATAAAGGGAATGTTATTCACAGCAACTCGCCAATAATACACCACACTGTCCGAAAAATGAACCGGATCCACGGCGTTAGATGAAACCCGTATCCATTGATTCCAATTGACCGACTTCACGCCCCCTGTCCCAGTAACGTTCGCATACCTTAAGAACGCTGAATTAAACAAATGGCTCGTATCCATTTCAAAGCGATAAGAATTCGCAGGCGCCAAAGGATCAATGGTTGATGCGAATACTGCCAGGGTATCTCGTGGTACGACTGCAAAATCAATTGGTAATATGGGTTCAATGCCATCTACTCGAATATTAAAAGACTTTACTATTCGGTTATTGTTAATTTCATCGTAGACCTCATCATTAAAATTCGGGATATCCACCGTAATCGTAAATTGATTCAATCCCACACCTATTAGTGGATAAAAGGGAAGTTTAAGCGCTATATCTTTTTCATAATCAATCCCGTTGATCGTGAACACATAACTAGAATCGGCTGTTGAACCTGGAAAATCGCGTAAAATTTCTAGGGCAAAATCGCCGGGGATGGATTGCCCCAAATTGCGCAATTTAATTTGGATTTCTAGCGAGTCGGTGGTTAAAGAAATATCGTCTGGACCAAACGAAACGCGATCTTCAGTTAATTCAAGTTCCGGTTTTGTGTGTGGATTAAGACGCAACATGGGGTCACCGTGGAGTGTCATTTGTTGGAATACCGATTCTGTACTCAACGGTTGATTTATGTTCATTACAGAATCAATCGTGTTTTTAATATGTTCCCCAATGGTTCCTCCGTAATTGTGTTTACTAAACTGTCGATAGAATTGGTTTGAGTAGTCATTTAGCGCACCAGAAAAACCATAGTTAAGTGTTCCGAGATATGCAATAACTCCCGCGTTAGGGGTTAAGACAAACTGTTCTGATTTCGTAGGAACACTGTAGAATATGTTGCCGTTGTAGCATGAATTTGCGATTAACAAGGGATACTTGCCTTGATTATTCCAGTTCTGAGGATCATCAATATTCAAATCAAAACCACTTTGAGAAGAGGAAGCGTGACCGAAAAAATTCATAACACTTACGCCTTCGGATAAGCGATCGGAAATGCCTTGTATTTGAGCTGGCGTTAAGGGATTGGCAGACTCTTTAACAATTCGCGTAGTAGTTCCAGCGAAAAAATCATCTTCGGCAATATCCGCCATGCCATTCAGGTAGGTTTGAAAAATAAACTGTTCATTGGCATTGCCCCCACCAGCAAAGTGAATCAGATGCTTTTGCCAATCTTTACTCGGTGAATCATACATGGACGTAGAATCTTGCGCAAGCTCAAAGGCCTTAACTTTATCCAAATAAAGCGCTAACTCTAAGAGGTTATTTACGGATATCCTCCCTGTTGGAATGAGGGGAGTCCACGTATCGGTACCCGGTAAATTGGAGGTCATGCTTTGGTCGCTGGAAGGTTGACCAAACGACGGAACCAAGTTCATGGAATAATTCAACACATTGGCGCGGGCACCTGGACCAGTAGCCAAGGTAGTAGCTACATTCGCCTCACGGATACCTTTTCCGATTAGAAATAAACCCACAGGTTTTTGCTGACCTAAACTATGCATAAATTGGGCATAGCGACGAATTCCGTTAACATGCTTATTAATTCCTCCACCAAACTGATCATACAACTCTTCTACTTCTGAAAGGATCACGTTATAATCGCCTCCTGCAGGTGAACTTCGGTAATTTGCATAATCAAACACACCAGATGCAAGTTTTTTAGGATAAACAAAGAGCAGGGACGCTTCCAAATTGGGTACAGCAGAAAAATTCGTGAATGTAGCTGATGTTGTTACTGGGGTTAATCCAGGGATTGAATTAATGGTCGATGTTGCTTGAATGACTACTTTTTGGTTCGCATAAATCGGATCGTTTGGCACGAGCAATTGACAGGTAGTCCCTGTAAAAACAGCATTAATTACCTTTGGATTTGAACCAAAAACAAAGGCTATCGGATTCGTCATGCTCACCCCGCTGAGTGCCAATTTAATTTTTGGTTGATTGAGTTCATTTCGTATCAAAAACTCACTTTTGTTACTCCCCGGCAAGGCCATGGTTCTTGGGTAGAGAAAAGACCAATAATTAACGCTTTGATAATCCGTTGCTACCCCAAGATCACCGATAATGTTGATCTTAAAATTTGTTGCACCATTCGTGGCAAGGGTGGAAACTGGAATTTGTTTAGTTACATTGATCGCATTGTACCCAATGGTGAGGGTATCAAGCAAGACACTATTGGTTGGGCCAATGGTCAGGCGGGTATGATGGTTATGTAAATTCGGAGAATAGGCATTGGATCCCCCAACAATAACCGATTTTAATTGAATTTGAGGCGCATCAAGTCCAGTGTATAAATTATCAAGGGTAGTTGCGGAATAATTCCAAGTATAACCCGAGGCACCATTTTGCATCGTACTCCCCCACCCTTCTCCGGGCACAAACAAAGAACTTGCCGATTGTGAATTTATTTCACCTTCATTATAAGCTTGTGCATTTACAAGGCTCTTTTCGAACAAGAGATGCGAAGCAGTTTGATAACTCGCGAAATCAATGTCATTTTCAGGCGTAAACCGCAATCCCGCTGCGCCATTGGTCCAACTAAAAAAATAGCGAATGGTATCGTTGTATAAACTGTATTTTGGATTCCCTAACCACGACGGATTATCATAGAGCGTTGAATCAAGCCAACCGTCGTTCTTTTCTGCATAGAAGTAAATAAACTCATAGGGATCAAGGAGATTATTCCCATCGTCTATGATGTACAAGGGTTGCTCCTTTTGTTTTCCAAACACTTGATAGGTTGAAATCGGAATGGAAGAAACGGGAATCCCTGCATCAAATAAATTCTGATATGAAATCTTATGAATTCCAGATTGAAGAATGGGGAATCCATAATATTTTTGATTGTAATCAATCCATTCGTTCCCGAAGGTTTGGGCATTAACACTAAGTTGAAGAGTAAAAAAGAGTAATATGGCGCTTAAATACCGATTCATCGCTACTTTTTCTTAGGCTGACTTAATTTGAACTTCAATGAAAACACATGGGTGTAATAACCTGCCTCTGCGGCACCCAATCTTGTAAATGCATAATCCAAGTTGAATCCTTTAATACCAACACCCAATCCTAAATTTGGCTGAACACCCCAACTGCTTGAACCATCGATTGCTTTAAATTGCTGGATTGAAGAAACCCCTCCGCGCACCTTGACCAGTTCTTTGAACGACAGTTGTATTCCCATGTGCGGATCGAGCGAAAAGGTATTGGATTTAATGAGTGTATTTCTCATTCCGTCTGTCGTGGCATCGATGTCCAATTCGGCTGCAATATTGAATCCTTTTTCTGGATTGCCAATCGGATGACTGTAAGCAATTCCTGTAATGAATCTTGGTAGCGATAATTCAAGCCCATTCGTTGGGATTTCATTACCCGTCGACAAAAATACTTGTTGCATGTCTTGCGAAAGATTAAAAATCCAAGCGTTAAACGTTGACGTCGCATCGCGGGCTACCAAGCCAAATTTCCAATGGGAGTTCAGGCGATATTTTACGCCGGCATCCAGACCAAAGCCCCAAGATTTCGCAAAGTCTCCCACTCGGCGATGAATTACTTTTACAGTTCCTCCGATGGACAACCCAGGAACAGCCAAGGCTTTTGCGTAAGAACCCATAAATGCGTAATCACCCGCGGTAAAGGTGGTGACGTTATCGTAATTAATTCTACCGTCGTTATCAATTAGCTGTGTAGTATTGGGTATATCGTCTACTCCAAAGCGAAGGAAGGTAAAGCCAAGAACTCCTTTCTTTCCTAGTGAATGTGAAACCCCTACATAATCATATTTGGCGATGCCCGCGAAATATTCAGAGTGCATAGCAGATACCTGAAGCCATTCTGTGGCACTCGTTAAGCCTGCAGGATTCCAATACCCAGCAGTTACATCTTCCGACGAAGCCACAACAGCATTGCCCATTGCAAATGCTTGAGCTCCAACACCAAGATGCAGGAATTCATTAGAGTACTTAGGCGCTTGAGCCTTAAAGGTGAAAAACTGGAATAAAACAAGGGAGAGAATGATGTATTTCATATAAAAATTTGGGCCTCGTAAACTCTGAAACAACAGCATTTATTGTGTAAAGAAAGATTTAACTCGATAAATATAAGCGATTTTTGAATTACCTTCGCTCGAAATGAATGAAATGGGTCAGAAGTTGTTTAATCTTCCTAATTTAATTACATCAAGCAACTTTCTTTGTGGCGTAATGGCCATTATTCTTGCTTTTTTTGGAAGGTTGGAAATAAGTGCGTTACTCCTCATTTTAGCAATGATTTTTGATTTCTTTGATGGGTTTGTAGCAAGAAAACTTGGAATAAGTTCTCCCATAGGCAAAGACTTAGACTCTTTGGCTGATTTGGTATCATTTGGCTTAGCACCAGGGATCCTCATGTTTATTACTATAGAACTTAGACTGAATGGAACCTTAGGCGCAACATATTTAAAGTTTCACGATTTCCAATTTCATGACTACACCGATTGGTTAAGCATGTGTGCGCTCAGCATTCCCTTCTTTTCGTTATTTCGTCTAGCAAAATTCAATAATGATACCCGGCAAACTGATCGATTTATTGGCGTACCTACCCCGACCAGCACCATATTCTTTTTGTTCTTTCCCTTGCTGTATTGGCAAATCGGATTTGAAAACACCACCCCTTTTGAACCGTCTTACCCATGGGTATTAGATCCTTTAGTCATGGCATGTACCGCATTGATATTTCCACTGTTGTTAATTTCTGAAATCCCATTGTTATCCTTGAAAATCAAGAACTTTAGCCTTAAAAGCAACATCTACCAGTACCTTTTGTTAGGAATTTCGTTGATAACAATTTTTGTTTTTAAAATCTACGCACTACCAATAATTGTAATTTTGTATGTGATTTTATCCATTATTGAGCACAACACCACGAAGCACCATGAAATTCAAAGCTGAAATCGACGTAATGCCACACGATGCCTTATTAGACCCACAAGGCAAAGCAGTAACCCACGCCATGTCATCCATTGGAATGCATGAAATAGAAGGCGTGAGAATCGGAAGACATATTCGCTTATTTGTTGAAACAGACTCTATGGAAGCTGCTAAAGAGCGCGTAGATGAAGCTTGCAAGAAAATGCTAGCGAATGCCATCATGGAATCCTACACATTTACCGTAGAAGCGGTTTAAGTTCTTGCCTAATTTTATTGAGACATATCATTGTCGCACAGGCACGGTTAATCCGAATTCATATCCCGTATCATCAGTTGATGAGTTATACAAATGTCTTGAACAAGCAACGGAGGCACATGATTCAGGTGCTTTATTAGACATAAGGGTTCGAACGAACTTTTTGAATGAGCTACATGAGCAAATTGTTGCCCGAAAAGAAGACCTGTACAATTTATACGAAAGAGAAACTAGCCTAAGTCGTTCGCGTTTTGAGACAGAATTCGAGCGTACCTTAAATCAACTGCGCCTATATCGAGATGCAGCTAGTGCACTTGAACAGGAGCGCACAGAATCCGTTTTAACAGACCGAATTATTACTAAAAAGCCTTTACCTGTAGGTCCCGTAGCCGTATTTGGCGCATCGAACTTTCCTTTGGCATATTCCACCTTGGGTGGTGATGTTATGGGGGCTTTTGCGGCGGGATGTCCGGTTATCGTTAAAGGGCACCCCTTCCATGCGGGAACCAGTTTGTTGAGCTCTGAAATCATTCGAGGCACACTAAGTAAACTGAATCTGCATCCGGGGATTTTTGGACACGTACTAGACGACGGGCATCGTATTGGGCAAGCATTAGTTCAAGATGAACGAATCAAAGGCTGCGGTTTTACCGGTAGTTTTGAAGGTGGAATGGCACTTTACCGGATTGCGCAAAACCGCAAAGAGCCTATTCCTTTTTTCGCTGAAATGGGTAGTTTAAATCCTGTGGTCATCTTACCGAATACAGAAAACCTCAATTCTCATTTACATGCATTAGTTGATTCAATAACAACGGATGCGGGTCAGTTTTGTACAAAACCTGGAATCATTTTTTGTCCCAGCGCATTGATTGAAGAAACAATTCAAACAATGAATGCGCGATTTAATCAGGCGCCTACCCAACCGATGCTGCACCCAACCATTCAACAGCGTTATGAAATGCGACTTAATGAAATTCAATCGACAAATGCTGGAGAATTTTACCTAAAAATAGATCAAGAATTTAGTGTGCCACACGGATTTATGCATACACTAAATAGAGAATTAAACCATTTCGAAACACTAAGCCATGAGGTTTTTGGTCCATTTTGTTTGCTAGTTGAATATGATGACATCAAGCGGTTAGAAAGCACACTTTCCGCACTTAAGGGACAACTTACCACGACGATAATCGGTAAAAACCCAGAGCAATCGACACTTTTTAATCTTGCGTGTAATATTGCGGGCCGAGTAATTTTATCCGGTGTGCCAACAGGGGTGGCTGTTATTCCAGAAATGCATCATGGTGGACCATACCCAGCAAGCAGTGATTCTCGATTTACAGCAGTTGGCGAAGCATCTATTTTACGGTTTGTTCGTTATGTTTCTGTTCAAAAATCACATGGAACTTAAATTGTTTTATCTTACCTTTGCTAAAAATACATTATTATGAATGAAACCCAACCAAAATCGTCTAACTTATTGCTCTACAGTGTAATCGGTATTTTGCTGATTGGTTTAGCGACATTAACATTTATGTGGTCCGCCAAGCGCTCCGAATTAAATCAATGTCAGAATGACAACTTGATTCTAAAATCCGACATGGAAGGCATGAATAAGATGTTAGAAGGGTATGTTGGTGGTTTGTCGAATGACTTAAAAACAGACTTTAAGAACATGCTTGACACCTACGATCGATTGATTGAAATGGATCAAAGCAAGGCCGACAGTTTGAACAAACAGAAAGCGCAGATTTCTCAGTTATTGAAACAACTTAATACGAACAAGAAATTATCTGCTCGAGAACTATTTAATTTAAAGAAAGAGAATGAAGTATTAAGATCGATTATGAGAGGCTATGTGAAACAGATCGATTCGCTTAATACATTGAATATCAAATTAACTTCGGTTCTTGACGAAACGAACACCAAGCTTACTGAAACTACTACGGAAAGGGATACCTATAAAAAAGACGCCGAGCAAAAAACAGAGCAACTCAAGAAAGGAGCAAAACTTCAAGCGTATGGGTTTAATTCCGAAGCGCTGCGCATGAAATTTAACAACACCACAGAACCAACAACGAAGGCTAAAAATGTAATTCAAATGAGATCCTCCTTTACCATTGGTGAAAATCAAATTGCTAGCAGCGGAAGGAAATCTGTTTATTTACAAATTATCGGGCCCAATGGGGAAGTATTGCAAAGCAAGGCAAACTACGTAATGGAAACAGAAAATGGGCAACAAGGCTACTCAGACAAAAAAGATATTGATTACAACAATCAGGCAATTGATTTAACGATTTACTACGATTTAAAAGGGCTTGAAGTTGGCAAAGGAAACTACAAAGTAAGAGTTTATTGCGAAGGCCAGCTCATAGGTACAGATAGTTTTACTCTTAAATAATATGGAAAACGGTTCAGTAAGCAGTAGCATTGCAAACGGAATAGCCACCATTACTTTTGGGCACCCACAAAGCAATTCATTACCGGGTGAAATATTAAGAGCTTTAGCGAATGAAATCCGTTCAATAGGTTCATCTAAGGAAGTTCGTGTTATCATTTTGAAATCCATCGGTGAAAAAACTTTTTGTGCTGGAGCAAGTTTTGACGAATTGGTTGCGATTGACGATTTAGAAACAGGGAAGGTTTTCTTTTCCGGATTTGCTCAAGTCATCAATGCATGTAGGACAGTAGATCAATTGATCATTGGCCGTGTGCAAGGGAAAGCGGTTGGCGGTGGTGTAGGAATAGCTTCAGCTGTTGACTATTGTTTTGCAACGCAACGAGCCGAAGTAAAACTTTCAGAATTAGCTGTAGGGATAGGCCCTTTTGTTGTCGGACCGGCTGTTGAACGAAAAATTGGATTGTCGGCGATGAGTGAATTAGCCATCAATGCTACAGAATGGCGGAGTGCAGAATGGGCGAAAGCGAAAGGACTTTATACCGAAGTATTTGACAGCATTGAAGCCATGGATGAAGCAGTTGAAACGCTTGCAGTGCGTCTTTCTAATTCAAACCCAGAAGCCATGAAAGACCTGAAAAAAATCTTTTGGCAAGGCACATCGCATTGGGAAGATTTACTAGAAGAACGCGCAGGAATTAGTGGTAGATTGGTGCTCAGTGAATTTACGAGAAATGCTATCAGTGCGTTTAAATCAAAATAATTACACTTTTTTTACCGCACGGGTTGGATTATTAAAACATTCCTTCTATCTTTGCACCCCCTTAAAATAGGGTTTTACAATTAAATTATTAAGATTGTGGATACGTTAAGTTACAGAACAATTTCAGGAAACACTGCTACTGCAGCGAAAAAGTGGTTTATTGTGGACGCATCAGGACAGCATGTTGGTCGTTTGGCCAGTGTGGTTGCAAAGGTGCTGCGTGGTAAATACAAAACATGTTACACGCCTCATGCAGATTGCGGGGACAATGTGATTATTATCAATGCAGAGAAGGTAGCCTTTTCAGGTACTAAATTAGAAGATAAAGAATACGTAAGATTCTCTGGTTACCCAGGTGGTCAACGTTTCACTTCGGCAGAAGTTATGTTGAAGAAGCATCCTGAACGTTTAATTGAAAAAGCAATCAAAGGGATGTTGCCAAAAAATACGTTGGGACGTCAAATTTATACCAACTTGAAAGTATACAAGGGATCAGCGCACAAGCATGATGCGCAACAACCTGAAGTGTTGAACTTAGACAATTTATTATAACTCATGGATATTACAAATGCTTTAGGAAGAAGAAAAACAGCCGTAGCGCGTGTTTATCTTTCAAAAGGTAAAGGAGAAGTAACGATTAACAATCGTCCAGTTTCTGAATTTTTCCCTACAAATTTATTGCTAACCAAAATTAATCAGCCCTTTGAATTAACGGACACTGTTGGTCAATACAACGTTAAGGTTACCGTGAATGGCGGCGGAATCAACGGACAAGCGGAAGCAGTACGTTTGGGCATTTCAAGAGCATTGGTTGAAATATCTGAAGATTTTAAACCAGCCCTGCGCGCTGAAGGTTTAATGACGCGTGATCCAAGAATGGTTGAACGTAAAAAACCAGGTCAACCGAAAGCAAGAAAGAAATTCCAGTTCTCGAAACGTTAATCGAAGAATCGGAGGTTTAGTATCCAAATTGTTGAGTACCATTTTATCCCTCAACGATTGCTTAAATATAGGAACGTAAACAATTATATATGTCAAAATTAACATTTGAAAGACTTCTCGAAGCAGGAGTACACTTTGGTCACCTTAAAAGAAAATGGAATCCAGCAATGGCTCCCTACATTTTCGAAGAGAAAAAGGGAATCCATATTATCGATTTAAATAAAACTATTGTTCATTTAGAACAAGCCTCTGCTGCGATGAAACAAATCGCGAAGTCTGGTAAAAAAGTTTTATTTGTAGCCACAAAAAAACAAGCGAAAGAAATCGTTGCGCAACGCGTAGCTAAAGTAAATATGCCTTTCGTTACTGAGCGTTGGTCAGGTGGTATGCTTACCAACTTTCAAACAACCAGAAAATCTATCCGTAAAATGTCAATGATTGACAAAATGAAATCGGATGGTACATGGGATACACTCAACAAGCGTGAGAAATTATTCAAGTCTCGTCAACGTGAGAAATTAGAAAAAACCTTTGGTTCTATCGCAGACATGACACGTCAACCTGCGGCTATTTTTATCGTAGATATTTTAAAAGAGCACATCGCTTTAGCTGAAGCTAAGCGTTTGAATATCCCAACGTTTGCAATTGTAGATACAAACTCAAATCCGAAATTGGTTGATTTCCCAATCCCTGCTAACGACGATGCAACTAAGTCTATCGCGTTAATTTTGGATGAAATCTGTAACGCAATTCAACAAGGACTTGAAGATCGCAAGAACATGAAAGGTGATTCAAGTGATGAAGGTTCTGAAGAAGTGGTTGTAGAGGCTCCAGTAGCTGAAAAGAAATCAGCTGTAAAAACACCTGTTGCAGAAGTAGTTGAAGAAACTCCAGCAGTTGAGGAAACTCCAGCAGTTGAGGAAACTCCAGCAGTTGAAGAAACTCCAGTGGTTGAAGAAACGCCAGCGGTTGAAGAAACCTCAACTGATGAAGCGCCTACCGAAGAATCATCAACAGAAGAAGCGTAATTATTTAATCTTTATATTTTATAAGTCATGGCAATTACAGCAGCAGACGTAAACAAACTAAGACAGCAAACCGGTGCAGGTATGATGGATTGTAAAAATGCCCTAGTAGAAGCTAACGGGGATTTTGAAACAGCCATTGATATCCTTCGCAAAAAAGGACAAAAAATTGCTGCAAAACGTGGTGATAATGATGCTAAAGAAGGGATTATCCTTGCACAATCTACTGCAGATGGAAAAGCAGGAGTTATTTTAGCCTTGAATTGTGAAACAGATTTCGTTGCGAAAAACGAAGGATATGTATCATTAGTTCAATCCTTGGTTGATTTAGCAATCGCAAACTTACCTGAAAGCGCAGACGCACTGAAATCATTATCGTATGATGGTAAATTGAGTGTTGAAGACAAAATCACTGAGCAAATTGGTGTAATTGGTGAAAAACTTGATCTTTCAAGTTATGCCTTGTTACGCGGTGAACGTGTAGTAGCATACAATCACCCAGGAAACCAATTAGCAACGATGGTTGTTTTGAATAATTCATCTGAAGATGCCGCAGAAGCAGGTCGTCAAGTGGCTATGCAAGTAGCTGCAATGAATCCAATCGCAATTAATAAGGATGGCGTTGATGCTAGAACGATTGAGCGTGAAATCGAAGTTGGTAAGGAACTTGCTATCCAAGAAGGTAAACCAGCAGATATGGCAGAAAAAATTGCCATGGGGCGTTTGAATAAGTTCTTCCAAGAAAACACCTTATTAAGCCAACAATTCGTTCGCGACAATAAACTTACTGTAGACCAGTTTTTAAATACTACGGAGAAAGGACTTACAGTCACCGATTTCCGAAGATTTTCCTTAAGTTAATACTATAAAGCCTCACAATTGTGAGGCTTTTTTTTTATCACACAAGATTCATTTTATTATATTTGAGCGCAAATCATGAAGTACAAACGCATCCTTTTAAAACTAAGTGGTGAATCCTTGATGGGTTCTAAACAATTTGGAATTGATAATCAACGCCTTGCGAACTACGCCGCTGAAATTAAAGAAATCCATGAGATGGGAATTGAAATTGCCATTGTAATTGGAGGAGGTAACATCTTCAGAGGGGTTCAAGCCGAAGAAGGAGGCATGGACCGTACGCATGGAGACTATATGGGAATGTTAGCTACTATGATAAATTCCATGGCCCTTCAATCTGCGCTTGAAACTTCTGGTTTACAAACCCGTTTACTTTCTGCAATTGAGATGAAGGCCATTGCTGAACCGTTTATTCGAAGAAGAGCTGTTCGTCATTTGGAAAAAGGAAGAATTGTAATCTTTGGTGCCGGAACTGGAAACCCATTCTTCACTACAGATTCAGCT
Source organism: Flavobacteriales bacterium (assembly GCA_947463385.1). Lineage (GTDB taxonomy): Bacteria > Bacteroidota > Bacteroidia > Flavobacteriales_D > Crocinitomicaceae > UBA952. The sequence continues at coordinate 4,468 of CANHSL010000004.1, read as the reverse complement.
GCTAGCTTACGAGCTATAGAAATTAATGCCGATGTTATTTTAAAAGGCACGCGAGTAGATGGTATTTATACGGCCGATCCGTTCAAAGATAGCAGTGCCATAAAATATGAGCAAATCACGTTTGATGAAGTTTACCAACAAGGATTAAATGTGATGGATTTGACTGCATTTACCTTGTGTAAAGAAAATAACTTGCCCATTATAGTGTTTGATATGGATACCCCAGGCAATCTCAAAGATTTATTAAAGGGGAAAAAAGTAGGAACCCTCGTACATAATTAATCCGATGACAGAAGAATTAGATATGATCTTTGACGAGTTCAAGTCTTCCAGTGAAAAGACCCTCGTTCATTTAGATACAGAATTAAGCAAAGTAAGAGCTGGAAAGGCCAGTCCAGGAATGCTCAACGGCGTAATGGTGGAATATTATGGCTCCATGACACCCCTGCAACAAGTCGCCAATGTCAATACGATTGATGCGCGAACTATTGTCGTGCAGCCGTGGGAAAAACCCTTGTTAAATGATATTGCAAAAGGGATTCTTAATGCAAACCTTGGATTAAATCCGCAAAGTAACGGAGAGCAATTGATAATTTCCGTTCCACCGTTGACTGAGGAGCGGCGGCGTGATTTGGTGAAGCGTGCCAAGGCGGAATGCGAACACGCGAAAGTTGGGATACGAAGCCAACGAAAAGATGCCATGGACATGATTAAAGACATGAAAAATGAAGGCTTATCGGAAGATTTGGCTAAAGGTGCTGAAGAAGAAGTGCAACAAATCACGAATGGATTCATCAAGCGTATTGATGACGTTCTTGAAATCAAAGAAAAAGACATCATGACCGTATAAGTCAAAAGATAATTATAACAAAAAAGGGAGGCTAGCCTCCCTTTTTTGTTTTCTATGCCATACTTATAAGGTGCCTCGATTTTCTTGTTCTCGCTCAATCGCTTCGAACAAGGCTTTGAAATTACCTTTACCAAAAGATTGTGCTCCTTTACGCTGAATGATCTCGAAAAACAATGTTGGACGATCCACTACCGGCTTCGTGAATAATTGCAACAAATACCCTTCATCGTCACGGTCAATTAAAATTCCATGTTTTTTCAAGATTTCTACATCTTCATCGATAGAACCTACGCGCTCTAATAAATCGTCGTAGTATGTTTCAGGAACATATAAGAACTCTACTCCTCGGTCGCGCATGGCAGATACCGTGGTAACAATGTCATCGGTTGCCACAGCAATGTGCTGCACTCCTGGTCCTTTATAAAAGTCAATATACTCTTCGATCTGAGATTTCTTTTTTCCTTCGGCCGGTTCATTAATTGGGAATTTAATTCTTCCATTGCCATTACTCATCACCTTAGACATTAGGGCTGTATAATCCGTAGAAATGTCTTTATCGTCGAAGGATACAATTTGAGCGAAGCCCATCACCTTGGCATAAAATTCAACCCATTGATTCATCTCGTTCCAACCCACATTACCTACCATGTGATCAATAAATTTTAAGCCAACCGGCGCTGGGTTGTAATGCGATTCCCAGGTTCTATATCCCGGTAAAAACAACCCATTATACCCCTTTCGTTCAACAAATACGTGTACTGTTTCTCCATAGGTATGGATTCCGGAACGTACCACATACCCATGCTCATCTTCTTCACGTGTTGGCTCCATGTATGGTTTAGCACCACGTTTCATTGTTTCTTCGAACGCTTTGGTAGCATCTTCAACCCACAACGCGACCACTTTTACCCCATCGCCATGTTTTACAATGTGCTCATTAATTTCTCCGCCTTCATTCAACGGCGTAGTTAACACCAAACGAATTTTTCCTTGACGCAACACATAAGATACCCGGTCTTTCATTCCTGTTTCTAAACCCGCATACGCTTCCGATTGAAACCCAAAGGCCGTTTTGTAATAGAGTGCTGACTGCTTCGCATTCCCTACATACATTTCCACATAATCTGTTCCAAGTAAAGGCAAGAAATCTTCTGCATCTTCAAAGATTTTTTTCAGGCCATACTCATAGTTTGCAATGTCTTTTAAATTTTTTATTTCTGCTGCCATGTTAAATAGTAATATTTTTTAGTGAATCCATGACTTTTCATAGCCATCAACTTTTAATCCCAGGGCTTGTTTAGTCACCTTTAACGGCCTAAAGGTATCTATCATTACCGCTAATTCCTGTGTTTCTGTTTTTCCAATGCTTCGCTCATAGGCTCCTGGATGTGGTCCGTGCGGAATGCCCGCAGGATGCAAGGTAATCTGGCCTTGCTCTATGTTATTTCTACTCATAAAATCTCCATCTACATAGTACAACACCTCATCAGAATCAATGTTACTGTGATTGTAAGGCGCTGGAATTGAATCTGGATGATAATCGTACATCCTAGGCACAAAAGAACACATCACAAACCCCGTAGTTTCAAAGGTTTGATGTACTGGAGGTGGTTGATGTACTCTTCCTGTGATGGGTTCGAATTCATGAATGGAGAAGGCATATGGAAAATTATATCCATCCCAACCTACCACATTAAACGGGTGGTGTGCATACACGTAGTCGTATAATACATCCTGTTTCTTGATCCGAATTAGGAACTCACCTTCCTCATCGTGCGTTTCTAACACATGGGGTGGACGAATGTCACGCTCGCAAAACGGAGAATGCTCTAGTAATTGTCCAAACCAATTTCTATAACGCTTCGGAGTGTACACGGGATTGAATGATTGGACAGTAAATAAGCGGTTATTCGAATCATTAAAATGTATTTGATAAATCATTCCGCGTGGAATCACCAAGTAGTCGCCGTAGGAAAAGTCAATATTTCCAAGTTGTGTCTTTAAGGTGCCACTGCCTTTGTGAACAAACAATACTTCATCCGCATCTGCATTCTTGTAGAAATAATCCGTCATGGATTGCTGAGGAGCGGCTAATTCGATATAACAATCGGAGTTTACTAATACGGGGGTTCTGCTATCCAAAAAATCAGCCGTAGGAGTTAATTGAAATCCTTGCAATGAGAACATGGTCATATGCTTCTCCAAAGCAACTTCAGGCGCAATATTCGTTTGGCCTTTAATTTCTTTAACCACCGTTGGCGGGTGAACATGATACATTAAGGTTGACATCCCATCAAAACCAACTGTCCCGAAGAGTTGCTCGTGATATAAACTGCCATTTGGCTGTCTAAACACCGTATGACGTTTTGGAGGAATTTGTCCAAGTTTATGATAAAAAGGCATTTTTTTGAAATTTAAAAATCAAATGTACCGCTAGGTTGACCAAGTTACAAATGATTTTCGTCAGTTTTTCCAAATTCCATTTTTTTCAGGCATTTTCTTGGTTAAATTTGTGCTTATGGGAAAAACTATAATCATAGGCGCTGGAGGACAAATTGGCACAGAACTTACCCTCGCGTTGCGCAATCAATATACCAAGGATCAAATTATCGCAGCAGATATTAAGGATAATGCGCCTGAATTAATACAAGATGGTCCGTATATCCAATTGGATATTCTAAACCGCGAGGCCGTGCGAAGTTACATCATCGACAACCAAATCGAAACTGTATATCTATTGGCTGCGCTCCTTTCTGCAACAGCAGAAAAGAACCCTGATTTCGCTTGGAAATTGAATATGGAAGGATTATTCACAATCCTTGACTTAGCCAAAGAAGGGCATGTGAAAAAGATTTTTTGGCCAAGTTCAATTGCTGTTTTCGGGCCAACAACACCCGCGGATAATACACCGCAACATACTGTGATGGAACCAAGCACGGTGTATGGCATCTCTAAACAAGCTGGAGAACGATGGTGCGAATACTACTATAATAAATTTGGGGTGGACGTAAGAAGCATACGTTACCCTGGACTTATATCCTATAAGAGTCCTCCCGGAGGAGGCACAACAGACTATGCCGTGGATATTTTTTACAAGGCGAAAGCAACAGGGAAATTCACGTGTTTTCTTTCAAAAGATACAGCACTTCCCATGATGTTTATGGACGATGCGATTCGAGCAACCATTCAATTAATGGACGCGCCAGCGGATCGCTTAAGAATTCGCTCGGCATATAACCTAGGCGGGATTTCATTTACCCCTGAGGAAATCGCTTCCTCCATCAAAAAGCACCTTCCTGCCTTTGAAATTACCTACGAACCCGATTTTCGACAAGCAATTGCCGATTCATGGCCAAATTCAATAGATGATTCCTATGCACAACAGGATTGGGATTGGAAATTAGGCTTTGATATGGAGCGCATGACACGGGAAATGCTAGAAAATATTCATTAGCTATTAGTTTGATTAACAAATAATTAGCTGATTTATTAACACTTTTTTACGTTTTGTTTAATTTATTTTAGCAAATGTTAAACACTTTTGTTTAACTTTATATCGAAATAATTAAACAATATGTCAACAATAGAATTCAACGAAGCCTTAATTGATCTGCAGGG
>CANHSL010000003.1 GCA_947463385.1 Flavobacteriales bacterium | reverse complement strand
CGTTTTCAAGAGCCAGAGAACCTAACGATTATTTCAACAAATTTTGGAGATATGGGCAATGCGCATAGCGAGTATCTAAGCGCATTATCTGAAACAGGGATATTAGGCTTTATACTCTTTATCGCGTTTATTGCGAGCGTATTCTATTATTTGATTGTTTTCATTCAACGTGCAAGAACGATAAATAGCCCATATTTTATTTTGGGATGTGGCATGTTGTTTTCAATGTCTACGTATTTTATTCACGCGTTTTTGAATAACTTTTTAGACACGGATAAGGCAGCTGTCCCAATTTATGGAATGATTGCAATTTTATTTGTTTTAAATAACCGCCTATCTGCTCAGCCAGACGGAAGGGTTTAGCGGTGTTGTATTGATTCCACTTACACTGTGTATTTCAAAGTGTAAGGTTGAAATATTCCCCTCTGTAATTAATGACCCCAGGTTTTGTTTAGCACTAACCTTTTGCCCCACACTTACAGATACTGAGGATAAGTTGCTATATACAGATCGATAATTCCCGTGTTTAATAATTACAACCTTGCCTGCTCCCGCAATACTAAATACAGAACTAACTTCTCCCTCAAATACGGCGCGAACGCTAGCCCCTGCACTGCAGGAAATATCTATGCCGTTGTTGTTTTCGTATACGTCTTTTAGTGTCGGGTGCGCGTTTTTACCAAAGCGACTAGTAATGGTTCCATTAGAAACAGGAGAAGGTAAAGTCCCTTTGTTTGTCTCGAAATTCTTACCAGCGACGGAACCTTCAGAAGACAATGTTTCAGGTTTGTATGTAGGTGCAGGGGTTGATGTTGTTGTTTGTGTTTTATTTCCTTCAGACCCGCTTGTATTTGTGGCCGTTTTAGGTTTTTCTTTTTCCTTTTCTTTACGTCGCTGTTCCTCTTTTCGCGCTTCAGCCAAAATTGCTGATTGAATTTGTGTTTCGATCTTTTTTCTCTTCTTTTCTTCTTCTTTTAATTGAGTTAACAGCTTTTCTTCCTCTTTTTTAAGTTTTGAATAAGATTTTTCTTTTTGTTGTTTGTCTGCTTCTATTTTTGATTTTTCAGCTTTTTTCTCATTTAAGGTGAGTTCTTTTTCTGTTTTTTCAGAATTGATTTCTCCAATCTCACGTTCGATCGATGCGCGATGTTGTTTGATTAAGTCCACTTGCCTCCGTTGAAGATGTGCCACCTTTTTCAAATAACTGTTTCTTCGGATTGCTTCTTGATACGTTCTTGCTGATAATAGAAACATCAAACGACCCGTATTATTTCTTTTTTTATAGGCAAAACGCAACATTTTACGATATTGATTTTTTAATTTAATCAAGCGCTTCTTTAGTCTGCTAACATCATTTTTTTTCTGAAGTATTTTAATTTCAGCCATCCGTACTTGACTATCGAATACACGAACCAACGCTTCTCTACTCTTGATTTGATTATCCAGTAAACGCACTTCCTTCAAGGACGTATTTGAGTTTGCTTGCACCTTTTTTAAGAGTGATTTCGTCTGAGCGATCTTCTTCTCAAGTTTACGTTGTTCTTTTTTTAGATTATCAGGGTTTTGTTGACAGATTCCTTGAAACGATAGGAAGAACAAAACGAGTATTAAATTACTTACAAGGCGCATAATCATCGGGTATTTGAAGATAGATTTCTTGAGGAATGTCTAATTCGAATTTATCGTACGCGAACAGCACATTTATGTTCCGTTCATTCGATTTAATGGCAATCATAAAGCTAGAAGGAATGAACATGTCTTTATGTTTTTGCCATGAAAGATATTGCACCCGTGCTATCGTAGCATCTTCTTTACTTGTGATTTCTTGCCAATCCAGGCGAGGAGCATTAACAGTTGAAGCATAGCAGTATGCTATAGTTTTGTCACCCACCACCAAACCATTTACATAGCAGGAGTCACCACGTAAGTTCAAACTGTCTTTGTAAACTAGCGTATCATTATATCCTAAGGGCAGTCCAAGAAACAGCTCTTGGATGTTTTTTAAGGACAATTCAACACCAAGCAGGTCTTTAAATGAAGCGATGCTCTTTTTTCCATAACACCGGTCTTTTTTGTTTACATAAATTAGGCTATCTGTAGTAGCCAGTGCGTTAAATACGGGTATAGAAGCAAAGGAAATGAGTGCGTTTAAGGCACTATCTTTAGTGCATTTTAAGCTCGTTTTAAAGGTGAACTTTTTATTTCCATCAGCATAGCTCGTGGTATATTTACCATACATCCAGCGCCAAGTTTGATTATGAATACTATCTAACCATTTGTTTTTAACAGGTAATAAGGATGTGGTGTCATTGGACTCAATTGCTGGGGTGTTTACATTAACGACATTATGTTTCCGAGCGCAAGAACTAAAGAACATGGTTAGTATAACACTGAATGAAATAACGAGTGTTTTCATAGCTTTTTGAGTTTTTGCTTTAGTCGTTCGGTTTGGTTGCCCAAACTTACCGCATTTAACCAGTATAACTTAGCTCTTCCTAAGTCGCCTGCGCGATATGCACAATCTCCGAGCCATTCTTCACCTAATTTTTGTGGATATCCATGAATAATGGCTTTTTCTAACCAAGAATTAGCTAAAAGCAAGTCATTTTTCATATAGTATAAGCGGCCCTTGATCGCCATGTATTTCGCATTGCTCGGATCTATAGTTATGCATTGATTCAGCAGTGAATCGGCATAGGGTAAAAGTTCAGATGCCTCCATGCTTTCATTCGCTATGTCCGCCTTTAATTCATAATTTTCTGGCTGTAATTGCATGGAATGGTTAAACCAGGATCTAGCCCACGCCGGTTGTTTTCGGTTTATGGCTAAAATCCCTCGTTGAAAATCAAATTCGGCCTCCGTAGCGGGATCGTTATCTACTAAAAGCCCGCTTCCTATTTCAATTGCTTTTTCGGCTTCATTAAGTTCACCTTTTTTAATTCTTGCTATGGCCATCGTTAAAAAAGGCATCGGCTGAACGGGAAAAAGTGCTTGACAAGATTCGCTTATATTAATGAGGGTGTCCCAAAGTTCTTCTTTATATGTTATTAATAACAACTGTTTCCAAATCGGATAGGCATCGGGTTTTATTTCTACTGCTATTCGATATTGCGTTAATGCAAGGTCGGGGCGGTTACATTTAACATATAAATCGCCCAGTAATGTTCTTCCGATGATCGCATTGGGATTATCCGCTGCGAATGTTTTAAATAATTTCGTGTTTTCTTCTGTACACCCCGTACTTTTGTGTTTGGCCAGTAAAATCTGTGCTTTTTGTTCAATGCTTGGCCCCTCAAGTAGAACCGCTTCCGCTAGATATTTTTCTCCGCGTTCTTTCTGACCCGTATTAATTAAGTAATCACCAAACACCATTTTTGCCATCCCGTTTTCGGGATCCGTTTCACACAGTTTTTCCAACAAGGGGATTGCTTTGTTATGTTCATTCTGCTGAAAATATAAATCAATCAAATTAGCTAAAAACAAGGGTTCATTGGGAAAAGCTGTTATTCCCGCCTCGAGTTGTTGAATTGCTTTTTTTTGGTCATCTTGCGCCAAGTAAATTTTATACCGATTGAGGTAGGTTTCTATCGTTGAACCAAAGATAGATTCCTGTAGCGAAACAATACGGCTTGCCGACTTATAGTTCTTTGCTTGTAAATAATTTTCGATTCCACCGAAATAATAGGGCATCTCTCGAGGATTTGATTTTATTAGTTTTTCATAGATTAACCCGGCCTCATTATGTTTATCTAAACTGCTATACATAAATGCAATTTCAGACAACAAATAGGTGTTTTTAGGGTCTGCTTCCCCCGCTTTTAATAAGAATTTAGCCGATTCATCCAATCGTCCTTGGTCATAGTAAACTTTAGAAAGTAAATACAGCGCGCCGTCATGTTTCGGATTTAAAGTAATCACGCTGTTCGCCATGTTTTCCGCCACGACATAATCCCCTTTTAAATAAGCTCTAAGCCCTTCGTGATATTGCTGTATTACTTGAATTGAGCCGTCTGAACTCGTTGTCTCCACCGTTTTGCATCCAATTAAAGAGCCGAGAATTATAAAATAAAGAACCAGTTTATTCATGCCATTCCGTATAATCGCCAAGGCTTACATTGTTAGACTTCCCATTTATCGTTACATGGTTTCCAACCATGGAATCCGCTATATTTATATATGAGATTTTTGAATTCTGCTGAATAATACTATTTGCAATGATTGAATTTTGAACAACACTTCCTGCGCCCAAACTAACATGCGGTCCAATCACTGAATTTGAAATCACAACTCCGTCACCAACAAAACAAGGCGGAATAAGCACGCTATGTTCGATCAATGCCGAAGCTGAAGTGTTTAATTTTCCATCCGTCTGGTCATAATCTAACACCCGTGCATTCGTTTCAACGGTAACGACTTTGTTCCCACAATCTAACCATTCTTGAACTTCTCCAGGTTTAAACACAGTGCCTTTTTCAGTGAGGCGCCTAAGGGCATCTGGCAATTGGTATTCTCCGCTTTTAATAACCGCGTGGTCCACTAAATAATTGAGTTCTTGATGTAACGCATGACCATCTTTAAAATAATAAATGCCGATCATGGCTAAGTCTGAAACAAATTCTGTTGGTTTTTCAACAAAATCAATTATTTCTTCGCGCTCATTCATTTTGATAACCCCAAATTGCTCCGGATTGGGAATCCGTTTTACCCATAATATGCCCTCATCTGATGGACTAATGGTGAAATCGGCTCGAAACAAGGTGTCTGCAAAAGCAACAACGGTAGGTCCTGATAATAAAGGGGCGGCACATAACACAGCGTGACCAGTGCCAAGCGGGGTTAATTGATGAAAGATGTGTCCTTTGGCACCGAAAGATTCGGCAATTTCACATAATTCTCGTTCAGTATCTTCGCCAAAGTCTCCAGTAACAAATCCAATATGTTCAATGGATGACCCACATACGGCAGCAATATCTGCTACCAAGCGATGAACGATGGGAATGCCTCCAACAGGTATCAGAGGTTTGGGAACCGTTAAGGTGTGAGGCCTTAGTCGGCTGCCTCTTCCTGCCATTGGGATAATAATATTCATATACCTTAGTTTTTTCCTGTACTACCAAAGCCACCGGTTCCTCGATCCGATGATTCAAGAGCGTCTGTTTCTATTAATGTTACTTGGATAACCGGGCAAAATACCAGTTGGGCAATTCTATCATTCGGCTCAATGGTAAAATTTTCGTTAGAAAGGTTCATTAGAATTACACCCACTTCCCCTCTGTAATCAGAGTCTATTGTTCCGGGTGTATTTAATACCGTAATTCCCTTCTTTAGTGCAAGACCACTTCGAGGTCGAACCTGACATTCCAGTCCTACTGGGATTTCCAAATACAGCCCCGTAGGGACAAGCATTCGTTCTCCTGGCGACACATACACGGTCGACGAAAGGTTGGCCCTAACATCCATTCCAGCCGCACCTATGGTTTCATAGCTCGGCAATGGACAGGTTCCTTTATTAATTATTTTAACGTTCATACGGTTCTTATGAGTCAAAATTAGCCAATGCGACTATATAAAAACACCCAGTTTTAAGTAATAATCAACAATCGAGCGTTTATCAACGGCTGAAAGCAGTAAATTTGTATTATGAGAATAGGATTAATTAGTATGGGTTTGTGCATCGCGCTCTTAATGGGATGCGGTTCCGCTGAAAATGCAGTTAATTTATTTACCTTACAAGATGATATTGCATTGGGCGAACAAGTTCGATCGGAAATCGAAAGTGACAGTAGCGGTATGGAGTTGCTTGATTCAACCGCATATTCAAAAATTTATGGGTATTTGTACAGTATTAGGGATTCCTTATTAAATAGTGGTCAAGTACATTATAAAACAGAATTCCCATGGAGAATTAGAATTATTAAGGACGACTCCACCTTAAATGCATTTTGTGCGCCAGGAGGCTTTATCTATATTTATACAGGAATTCTAAAGTACTTAGAAGCAGAAGATCAGTTAGCTGGGGTGCTTGGGCACGAGATGGGACATGCAGACCTTCGGCATAGTACCCGCCAACTCACAAAAATGTATGGCGTACAAACGTTGATTGGTCTAATTGCAGGAGATAGGGAGTTGGTTCGGCAAGTCACGAGTTCGTTAATTGGTCTTTCCTTTTCAAGAACGCATGAAAAAGAAGCGGATGAATGTTCGGTTAGATACTTGTGTCCAACACATTATAACTCAGATGCAGGAGCTTTGTTTTTTGAGAAAATATCAAAAGAAGGTGGAGTAAGTCCGCCAGAAATTTTAAGCACACATCCCGATCCAGGAAACCGGGTTGAAGCGTATCGAACGCATAAACAGACATACGGCTGCATTGGGGAACTTAATCAAGCGGAGCGGTATCAAAAAATGATACAAACCCTTCCGTAAACCAATGTTCCATGTTATTTTTGTAATTCAAATCCTTTAAACGCGTATGCTCGAATTATCCCGAATTCGTACCGATAAAGAGCAAGTGATTGCTGCCTTATCCAAACGAAACATTAATGCTGAATCAACGATTAATGAATTACTTTCTTTAGATACTCAATGGCGTGGCATTAAGCAAGAGTTAGACCGAACGCTTGAAGAAGCAAATCGGATTGCAAAAGAGATTGGGCAATGTTATAAAGAAGGTAGAGTCGAGGCTGGAAATGAATTGAAGCAACAAACCACCTTACTCAAACAACAAGAATCTACGCTTAAAGTGGAGTCTGACGCCTTGGAAACGGCGATTCAACAACTGTTATATCAAATCCCAAATACCCCGTTTCAAGACGTGGTAAAAGGAAAAGATTTGAATGATAATCAGGTTGTTTTTCAGTCTGGAACAGTCCCCTCGTTTGATTTTCAAGCAAAACCACACTGGGATCTTTGTAAAGAAAAACAAATCATTGATTTTGAATTAGGAGTAAAAGTAACAGGTGCTGGGTTCCCATTTTATCGTGGAAAAGGCTCAAAATTACAACGCGCTTTAATTTCGTTTTTTTTAGATGAGGCCTCTGCTGCTGGATATGAGGAGTATCAAGCCCCGTTAATGGTTAATGAGGCAAGTGGAATTGGTACCGGACAATTACCAGACAAGGAAGGACAAATGTATCATGATGCAACAGATAATTTGTACTTAATTCCAACAGCGGAAGTTCCACTCACCAATATTTTTCGGGACGAATTAATTCAACACCCGGAGTTTTCATTTAAGTTATGCGGCTACACCCCTTGTTTTAGAAGAGAAGCAGGTTCCTATGGGAAGGATGTCCGCGGCTTGAATCGTTTGCACCAGTTTGATAAAGTAGAAATTGTGCGTGTAGAACATCCAGACCATACGGCAAGAGCACTTGAAGAAATGGTTGAACACGTCAAAGGGTTATTAGATAAACTTGAACTTCCATACCGCGTTTTACGCTTATGTGGTGGAGACATGGGTTTTGCTTCGGCTATGACCTTTGATTTTGAAGTGTATTCCGCGGCTCAAGAAAAATGGTTAGAAGTAAGTTCCGTTTCTCGTTTTGATACCTTTCAAGCAAACCGCCTGAAATTGCGATTTAAAGACCACGATAAGAAAACCAAGCTTTGTCACACCTTGAATGGTTCTGCCCTAGCACTTCCACGAGTTATGGCGGCTTTGTTAGAAAATCATCAGCAAACGGATGGACGAGTGGCTGTACCAAAAGCACTTCAGACCTACACTGGATTTGATTATATTTAACCAATGAAAAGATTAATTGTCATTCTTAGTGGCTTGTTCTTTCTTATCGCTTGTTCAGATTTTAAACAAAAGGAACAGCTAAAAGCAGTAGAGCAGTTAACATCAGAAGCTACAACCTTGTCAAAGGATTTCCAATCGAGTTTCCCCGACACCTTATCAACGATGCGTCAAAACATGATCCAATTGCAGTTGTTTTTGCAGCAACATGTTGTTCTGGATTCCGTCGATCGTACGTATGCGAAAGACATGGATACCTACAAATTAGCAAGAAAAAAAATCGGACCGATCAACAAACAGTATGTGGCGCTTAAACAAGCTTTTGCTCAGGAGAATACCCGTCTTTCCCAATTGCATTCGGATATTTCTAATGGTTTTGGAAAGAGGGACCGATATGACGCATATATAGCAACAGAGAAAAAGAATATAACATTGCTTGAATCTCGTTTAAACGAATTAAAGAAAGAACTCAATGCCCTAATGGATACGTATCGGTTGTTACATCCGAAGTTAAATTCGTTAGCAGGTAAATACAAATAACTTGTGTATAAGCTCACCCATTGTACCCTTTGTTGCTTAATTGCCTTTGTTGCATATTCGCAAACCGAAACGGATATTCAATTAGCACAGCATTATTACCTTAATGGTGAATTTTCAAAGGCGGTGGTGTATTATGAGAAGCTTTACACAAACGATCCGTCGAAGGTGTATTTCAGCCGTTATTTAGATTGTTTAGTCAATACAGGAGACAAAAAAGCTGCAGAAAAAGTCTTTAAAAAACAAACCGCAGCAAACCCGGGAGATTTATCGCTGAAAATTCAATTTTACTTTTTTTATAAAAATAATGAAGAGCTTGATAAAGCAAAGAAAGTAAAAAACGAAGTACTTAAGCATGAGTTTTATGACATCAAGGAGACTCAAGACGTATTATCTAATCTACTTTCTATTGATGAATATGCGTGGGCAAAAGAAGTTATAGATCAAGCTAAAAAGAACCTGAAATATTATCCATTTGAATTGTGGTATGGTCAAATTTACATGGCCGAAGGGGAGACCATTAAAGCATTAGACCAATACTTACTAGCCCTATCTAAAAAACCCGACCTTAAGGAACAAATTCAATTGGAAATCGATGGCATTTTTGATTTTACAAAGGAGTCGGAGGAAATTAAACAAGTAAAAGGAAGTTTTCTTTCCGCTAGTCAAAAAGACCCTTCAAATCCTGTGTATACCGAGATGTTAATATGGTTCTTTTTACAGAATAAGAATTTTAACTCAGCGTACCAACAGGTCTCCTCATTAGAAAAACGCATGCGCGGTGATGGGGGGTATTTAATCGATTTTGGCAATACCTGTCTTGAAAACCTGCAGTATGCATTGGCAAAGCAAGCATTTAAAGAAGTGATTAGCGCGAACTTATATCGTTCGGCAGAGGCCCAGCGGATGTTACTCAATGTGTATTTTACGGAATTAACCACGGAGCGAACCTTCACAGAAGTAGAACTTAACGACATTGTTAATTCGTATGAAGAGGTTGTACTAAACAAAGAGTTTTCACTTCGGTCGGGGGCTGAAATCGGACTTGAATATGCTGAGATTTTGGGTTTTTATGCCAACAAAGCCGATAAAGCCAGAGGGTTTCTTGAGCGTTGTATGAATACGCCCGGCCTAACGGATATGCAGCGTGCACGCTATAAAATGAAATTGGCAGATGTGTGTGTTGCCTTAGACAGTGTTTGGGAGGCCTCTTTATTATACATGCAAATTGACGAGGCGTTTAAGTTTGAGTCCATCGGGAATGAGGCTAAATTCAAGAATGCCCGTATTTTCTATTTTGATGGAGAATTTGAGTATGCTCAATCTCAGCTAGATGTATTGAAGCAGGCTACGTCTAAGTTTATTAGTAATGATGCCATGCAGCTTTCATTGTTGATTTTGGAGAACTACGGGCTGGATAGTAATTATGAAGCCATGAGTGCCTTTGCTAAAAGTGAGTTATTACTGCTTCAACATCGCTATACGGAGGCTTTTCAATGGATGGATACGATTGCGATTAAGTTCCCTCAGTCTGTATTGAACGACGATTTGATTTATTTAAAGGGTAAAGCGTATGAGTTGCAGGGGCAATGGGAACAAGCATCCGTATACTTTAAACAAATTATAAGTACCTATCCTACGGAATTACTCGCGGATGATGCATTATTTCATTTAGCCAACATCCAAAGAGTTTATTTTAGGGACGATTCGGCCGCTATGGAATCTTATTTAAAAATAATAGACCAATATCCAGGAAGTATTTATTCTGAAGAGGCGCGATTATCCATTAGAAGGCTGCGCGGAGATCAAATCCCTGAATAGTATTATTGCTCTCGGGTAAACGCTGGAATTCCTGTAATATCCATTCCCGTAATTAACAGGTGAATATCGTGTGTTCCTTCGTAAGTTACCACAGATTCTAAATTCGCCATGTGACGCATCATAGAATATTCACTTGTAATTCCCATTCCACCATGAATTTGACGTGCTTCTCGGGCTATGTTTAATGCAATTTCAACATTGTTTCTTTTTGCCATAGAAATCTGTGCTGAGGTAGCTTTACCGTCATTCCTTAACTGTCCTAATCGGTAGGTTAACAACTGCGCTTTCGTTATTTCAGTAAGCATTTCCGCTAATTTTTTCTGAATTAATTGAAATCCGCCAATTGGAGTGCCAAATTGAATTCGTTCTTTGGAATACCGAACGGCTTGATCATAACAATCCATTGCCGCGCCAAGGGCTCCCCATGCGATTCCAAATCGCGCTGAATCTAAACAACTTAAAGGCGCACCAAGTCCTGACCTTCCTGGAAGAATATTGCTTTTAGGTACACGTACATTTTCAAATACTAATTCTCCGGTAGAAGAGGCGCGAAGAGACAATTTCCCATGCATTTCAGGCGTGGAAAATCCTTCCATTCCTCGCTCTACGATTAACCCATGAATTCTTCCGCTTTCATCTTTTGCCCAAACCACCGCAATTGCAGCAAAGGGGGCATTCGATATCCACATTTTTGCACCATTTAGAATCACGTGGTCGCCATCTTCTTTGAAGTTGGTAATCATCCCTCCGGGATTTGATCCAAAATCCGGTTCCGTTAATCCAAAACAGCCCATCATTTCACCGGTAGCTAGTTTAGGAAGAAATTTCATTTTTTGTTCTTCCGAACCATATTTCCAAATGGGGTACATTACCAATGAACTTTGTACAGAAGCCGTAGAGCGCAAGCCTGAATCACAACGCTCCAATTCTTGCATGATTAATCCATAAGATATTTGATCTAATCCGGCGCCCCCATATTGTTCTGGAATATACGGACCAAACGCGCCGATTTCTCCTAATCCTTGCAATAAATGGGTTGGGAACGTAGCATTTTCATAATGCTCATCAATAATTGGCGAAACTTCTTTTTTAACCCACTGACGGGCCGCATCGCGAATTAATTTGTGCTCTTCAGTATATAAATCATCTAGTCCATAGTAATCTGGATGTTGGTATAAATCTGTTTTCATTTCATTCGTTTTGAGGTACAAAGATACAATTAAGACATTTAGAAATCGTGATTAAAAGAATTACTTTTGTTCAGAATGGAATTAACGTTAAGGAACCCTTTAATAGAAAATTGGGCTATTTTTTTGGTTTTTTCTCAAGCTTTTTTGCTTGGGGTAGCGTACTATCGGAGCTATGGGGGATTGTTTTATGCTATATTGGATTCTGGTAGGAAAATCACCTTGGGATCAAGAGTACAGCTTGATCTGTTTTCTAAAACCATATTATACCTAAACACCTTTATTGGAGTTCTTGTTTTTATTAGCTGGTATTTGGTAGATGCATACTATGTAAATACTTCATTGTTTATAGGGTTTATCGGTGCCCTTTTTTTCTTGATTTTTTGGCATCTTGATTATTTGATTTTTTGGAGTATGAATGAAAAGTCGAAAATCGCCCAGCAATACATTAGTATAGGTAATGTTTCTTGGTTTCTTTTTGGGATTTCGTTAGCCATTTCAAATGCACTTCTTGTTTTTAATGCAAACAGCGACTGGGGGGCAATTATTTTCTTTTCGTTATTGGGATTAGCATTGGTATTACGCGTTGTTAACGCCTTTTTGTTAGCTGCTGCATCAGGATTTTCATGGTATTATATAATTTTGTACCTTTGCACCGTGTATTTGCTTCCTATAGTCTTGATTAAAAAGCTTTTTGGGGCATTTTGGTTGGAGTTATTGACGCATTAAATTAGTGTTTTGGCTATAAAAAGTATTCTGGTTTCTCAACCCAAGCCCGATGGAGACAAGTCACCTTATTATGACTTGGCAGATAAGTATAAAATCAAAATTGATTTTCGACCTTTTATTAAAGTAGAAGGGGTAGATGCTAAAGAATTCAGAGCACAAAAAGTAAACATCTCCGAACATACCGCAGTTATATTAACCTCAAAAGTTGCTGCAGATCATTTCTTTAGGATTGCAGAAGAAACCAGGTTCGAAGTTCCCGAATCAATGAAATATTTTTGTATTTCAGAAGCGGTCGCAAAATATCTTCAGAAATTTATTGCGTATCGAAAACGTAAGATTTTTCATGGCACTCAAACCATTGAGCAATTGGCGGATGTAATGAAGAAGCATAAGAACGAAAAATACCTGTTGCCCTGTACGGATATTTTACGAGATTCAATACCAGAAACGCTGTCAGATCAAAAGTTTAACTTCACGAAAGCGGTTTTGTATCGTACCGTTGCCGCAGATTTGTCGGATTTAGAGGATGTATATTATGACATGTTGGTGTTTTTTAGTCCTGGAGGTATAGAATCGCTGTTCAAAAATTTTCCAGATTTCAAGCAAAACACGACCGCAATTGCTGCATTTGGAGCCACAACGGCCAGTGCTGTATTGCGTAATAGCTTAAGGCTCGATGTTTCTGCGCCACATCCTAAGGCACCTTCCATGGTGGGGGCAATAGAACTATTCATTAAGGATCAACTCAAGAAGTAAGGTTCTCGTAAAGAGATTTCATGCCTTTTACGGCCGATTCACTTACCGCTTCAATCCAATTAGGCAGGTTTAGATTGTTTGCATTCGGGTCAATTAAATAGGTCTTGCTGTCTTCCTTGATATGATTAATTAGCCCTGCCGCTGGGTACACGCGCAATGAGGTCCCAATAATAATAACCACATCTGCCGATGAAATCAGTTTTTCTGCTACTTCAAACAAAGGGACTGCTTCGCCA
Source organism: Flavobacteriales bacterium (assembly GCA_947463385.1). Taxonomy (GTDB): domain Bacteria; phylum Bacteroidota; class Bacteroidia; order Flavobacteriales_D; family Crocinitomicaceae; genus UBA952. Next base: position 53,277 of record CANHSL010000003.1, on the reverse strand, counting down.
AACCAAACTACATGGGGCCTTAAGCGATATCCTTCAGGACAACGGTCAGCTTCCGTTAACTCCCATGAATCAATGGGGTAGTATGCAGCCTCTTGATTCGGACCGCTTGATTTGGAGAACCGAATATTACCATGCAGGTGAAGTACCTTACTGCTCCCCGCCCGTTCATGCAGGTCATCGATGTTTTGAGTAATTACTGAAACATCATAAATTAATTCAAGATGCTGAATTAACTGATGTGCTTCATTGGGGCTTGTTTCAATTATCTTTTTCCTTCGTTCATTATAGAACCGGGTAACTAGCTCAGGATCACGATTCCATGCTTCTGGTGTAGCCACATCCTCAATCCGATATTGTTCCCATAATCCGCCATGATCACGAAAGGTTTGAATGCCACTTTCGGCACTCATTCCGGCCCCAGAAAAAACTACAATTTTTTTTATCATTTCGGAAAGAAACATTAAATTTACGCAAACTTAAAATTTACACGATGAAAAAATTGTTATTCTCTTTAGCTGTACTTACTGGTGCTGCGGCTTATGCTCAGACCCCAGTTGGTACCGTAGTGAGTAATTTCACGTTGACTGACATCAACGGAAACTCTCATTCTTTATTCAATTACCTTGACCAAGGTAAAATGGTAGTTATTGATGTTTCTGCTACTTGGTGTGGGCCATGTTGGTCATACCACGGAACAGGTGCATTAAACAACTTCTACAATCAGTTTGGACCATCAGGAACAAATCAAGCCATGGTGTTTTTCGTTGAAGGAGACCCGCAAACAAATGCGAATGATTTAAATGGTACAGGAGCAAACACGCAAGGTGACTGGGTGACTGGAGAAAATATGCCAATTATAGACCTAGCAAACCAAGCTTCATTTGAGAATTCAGGAATGACCATTGATTATTACCCTGAAATGTATGTGATTTGTCCTAACCGCGTGATCGTTGCATCAGGTGTTGCTGGAGCAATCGGAACGGTAGCTAACTTAACTTCATTGTTAGGTCAGTGTCCTCCTCCTGCATCGAATCCTGCAGATGTTGCTGCGCTTTCTTACCTAGGAAGTTTAACACATTGTGAAGGTTCATATACACCGTCTGTTCAAATTCAGAACAATGGTACTTCGCCATTAACAGCGGCTACTGTAACCATTACTCAAGGTGGAAATACCGTTTCAACTGGAACATATTCTGGTAGCTTAGCTACTTATGCTACAGCAAACGTATCTTGTACCCCAATTGCTAACTTTACTGGTGGAGCACTAACGGTAGCGGTTACAACAACTGGAGATGCTTCTGCAGCAAACAATAACGTGAACGCAACCATCGCGACAGCATTAATTGCGGCTTCTCAGTATGTAACAGTAAACATTACAACCGATTACTACGCTTCTGAAACTTCTTGGACGATCAAAAATGCCTCTGGAACAACAGTAGCTTCAGGTGGTGGTAACTGGCCAGATTTAACTGGACAACAAGCAGGTCAAACTGTTCAAACGCCAGTACAAGTAACCTTAAGTGCTAACCAATGTTATGATTTCGAAATTGTTGATGCGTATGGTGATGGAATTTGCTGTCAATACGGAAATGGTGCATATTCAGTGACTGATGCTACAGGAGCTACCTTGTTAAGTGGAAGTGAATTTGGTGATTCTGAAAAGAAACCATTTAAAACTGGAGCACTTGGAATCAACGAAGAGAACTTTGCATCAATGAATGTGTATCCTAACCCTGCTTCTGATGCAATCAATGTTTCATTTGAAGCGGCGAACGCTGATTACAGTGTTGATGTATTAGATATCCAAGGACGTGTAATTGCTTCTCAAATAGTAAGCAACGTAAATGGTGCTCAAGTGGTAACTTTCGCTACAGAAAACATGGCAAAAGGAAACTACATCGTTCGTATTGCTTCTAACGGATTTACATCTACTAAATCAGTTGTTGTTCGATAAGAAATGATTGAATTTTAAGAAAAGGGGCTTCGGCCCCTTTTTTTGTGCTGCTACTTAATAAAGGAAATCGTTGTACGGGTAGCGTATTTTGAAAATGCGTTGCACTTCATGATAAAGCACCTGCTTTAATTCATCAATATTCGTTTTGTCAACGGCGGAAATAAAAATACATGGACGACCACCCAAACGAGCCATCCACGTTCGCTTTAATTCATCCAAAGAAACCTCTTCACTTAATGAATCAATTTTATTAAATACAATGATGGTCGGTTTCTCTTCCTTGTCAATTTCTTGTAAGGTTGTATTAACGGTTTCAAAATGATCTTCAAAATTTGGATGCGACAAATCCAATACATGCACCAATAAATCTGCTTCGCGGACTTCATCTAACGTAGACTTAAAAGACTCCAGTAATTGTTTAGGGAGCTTCCGAATAAATCCTACGGTGTCTGTAAGTAAGAATGGTAGATTGTCAATTACCACCTTTCTCACCGTCGTATCAAGTGTGGCAAATAGTTTATTTTCAGCAAAAACTTCGGATTTCGAAATCAAGTTCATTAAGGTGCTTTTGCCTACGTTAGTATATCCAACTAAAGCTACTCTAACCAGTTGTCCGCGGTTACCTCGCTGAATGGTCATTTGCTTGTCTATTTCTTTCAAGCGCTCCTTCATTAAGGCAATGCGCTGTTGAATAATCCTACGGTCGGTCTCAATTTGAGATTCACCCGGTCCACGCATTCCTATCCCTCCTTTTTGTCGTTCAAGGTGTGTCCACATCCGAGTTAATCGCGGAAGCATGTATTGTAATTGGGCCAACTCTACTTGCGTTTTAGCGTGGAAGGTGCGTGCTCGTTTGGCGAAAATATCTAAGATTAGAATGCTTCGATCAATGATTTTTCGGTTAAGTTCTCGTTCGATGTTTCTAATTTGTGATGGACTTAATTCATCATCGAAAATGATGGCATCAATGTTATGTGTATCGGCATACACTTTAATCTCTTGCAATTTCCCTTCCCCAACGTAGGTCCTTGGGTTCGGAAAAGGTAACTTCTGCGTAAAAGCAAATTCTGCCCGAGCACCAGCTGTTTCAGCTAGGAATGCGAGTTCATCCAAGTACTCGTGTGCCAATCGCTCGTCAATACCCCCATGAATTACGGCGACTAACAAGCAACGCTCTTCAATTTCATCAATGGTTGCGTGTGCCATTATTTATGCAAGGTAGTTACGTAACGGCTTACAGAGTCAATGTGGCTATCTGAGCCAAGTACACCACGAAAAGAGGGCATAGCATTCTTTCCTGTTTTGATAATGTGTTTGATTTCTGAAATGCTCAATGCGGTTGTTTTCAAATTTTTTGCGCCAGACACCCCTAAATCACCGGATTCTCCATGACAACTGGCACAATGCAATGCATATAATTCTTCACCTGAGGGTACAGATGAGGATGAGGATTCAACAGAAGGATCAGATTCGTTACAAGCAAGCAAAAGGCTTGTTGTTAGAACCAGCCCCCACCCAAATTTGCTCGAAATGGCCATGGAATACTTGCAAGAATTAAAATCAATCCAATAATATAAAACAGTTTAATCGGTTTGTAAATCTCTGCAGGGGTAGTGCCCTTTTTAGATTTTACATATCCAACTGTAATTAGCGCAATTGCGATGAGCATTCCGGCTAAATGTTCCATTCCATAGAAACGGTCTGCGGCATCCTTCATCCAGCCTTGGTAAAACCGAACACGTGGAGAAATAAAATACAATACTAATCCCAAAATCAACTGAGTATGAAGGCTAACCATAGAGAAAAGGTTAATCAGCTTCTGTCGTTTTCCAAATTCTTTCGCGGTAATCGAATTATAAATAGCCAATAAGATTAAAATAAGGGCAACCCATCGTAGCCCAGAGTGCGTGTGTTTTAGTATTTCGTACATAAATTCTAAATTAATCGTTTAATTTTAATACGGCAAGAAAGGCTTCTTGAGGTACCTCAACTCGACCTACTTGTCGCATACGTTTCTTACCTGCTTTTTGTTTCTCTAATAATTTTCGTTTTCTCGTGATATCACCACCATAACATTTGGCGGTAACGTCTTTTCTAAGCGCTTTGATGGTCTCTCGGGCAATGACTTTCGCTCCAATTGCCGCTTGTATAGGGATTTCAAATTGTTGCCTAGGGATTAACTCACGCAGTTTAATGCAGATTTTTTTACCTAAGTCAAAGGCATTGCTACGGTGTACTAATGCAGATAAGGCATCTACTTGTTCGCCATTGAGTAGCAAGTCCATTTTAACTAGATCAGATTCTTTGTATCCAATCGGATGATAATCAAACGAGGCGTAGCCTTTTGATACCGTTTTTAAGCGGTCGTAAAAATCAAATACAATTTCCGCTAGAGGCATTTCAAAGGTGATTTCAACACGGTCTTGTGTGAGATACACTTGATTCTTTAGTTCACCCCGCTTTTCAATACACAAGGTCATTATAGAACCAACAAATTCTGATTTGGTAATGACTTGTGCTTTTATATAGGGTTCTTCAATACGATCTACTCCTGCTGGATCAGGTAATTCAGACGGGTTGTTAACGATGAGTCTAGCCTCTACATCCCGTTTCATATAGGTGTGATAGGATACGTTGGGAACCGTGGTAATAACGGTCATGTTGAATTCCCGTTCAAGACGTTCTTGGATGATTTCCATGTGAAGCATCCCTAAAAATCCACAACGAAATCCAAAGCCTAAAGCAGCGGATGATTCGGGTTCAAAAACAAGGGAAGAATCATTTAATTGCAGTTTCTCCATGGAGTACCGAAGCTCTTCGTAATCTTCATTATCCACAGGATATATTCCAGCAAATACCATAGGTTTAACATCTTCAAACCCTTTGATTGCTGCATCACACGGACGTTCTGCCGTAGTAATGGTATCTCCAACCTTTACTTCGTTTGCTGCTTTTATTCCGGATATTATATATCCCACATCTCCAGCTCTCACTTCTTTTTTGGGTACAAGATCCATTTTAAGAATCCCAATTTCATCGGCGTTATAATCTTTCCCAGTATTAAAGAAGCGTACTTTTTGCCCCTTTTTAATTACGCCATTTCTGACTCGATAATATGCAATAATTCCTCGAAAGGAGTTAAATACTGAATCGAAAATCATTGCCTGTAATGGCGCGTCTTCGTCGCCTTTTGGGCAGGGAATCCGATTGATAACGGCATCTAGAATCTGATCAACGCCCAATCCGGTTTTTCCAGAAGCAGGTATAATTTCTTCTGGTTTGCACCCAATTAACTCAATAATTTGATCTGAAACCTCCTCAGGCATAGCGCTCGGAAGATCCATTTTATTTAAAATGGGAATTATTTCCAAATCATGTTCTAATGCTAAATATAAATTAGAAATGGTTTGTGCTTCAATTCCTTGGGTTGCATCAACAATAAGTAATGCGCCTTCGCATGCGGCAATGGAACGAGAAACCTCATATGAAAAGTCTACGTGTCCTGGGGTATCAATTAAATTTAAGACGTAATCTTCTCCATTGTGCTGATAATTCATTTGAATCGCATGGCTTTTTATGGTTATACCACGCTCACGCTCAAGGTCCATATCATCCAACGCTTGGTCTTTCATTTCCCGATCAGAAATGGTGTTGGTTGCTTGTAATAATCGGTCAGCAAGGGTGCTTTTCCCGTGATCAATATGGGCAATGATGCAAAAATTACGAATGTTCTTCATAGTGTTTGCGAAGTTACAATAACTCTTGATATTCTTGGGAGAATTCCACTATTTTATCACGGTTACGTGCCCCGTCAGTTGTTGTTCTTGCATTCTATTTCTTCGATAGATAAGTTTCCAGGTGTACACGCCGTCAGGAACTTTTGTGCCGTTATATATTCCATCCCACTTAAAATCTAGTTGATCGGAGAAAAACAAGCGCTCTCCCCAACGATTAAACACCTCAATGTTTATCCATTCTACGCCAATAAAACTACCGGAAAACACATCGTTAATTCGGTTTTCATCCGGTAAAAATGTATTGGGAATATAAATATAGAATTCCTCTTGAATATAAATCGGTTTGGTAATGCTATCAACGCAGCCATTCATGTCCGTAGCAATTAAAGTAATTAGATATTCCCCATATGGAGAAAAGGTGTGCGTTGGATGAACTTCGTATGAACCACTGCCATCCCCAAAAAACCATTGGTATCCAAAGCCATTTTGTGTCAGGTTATAAAACGAGGTTGGTAAATTCTCCGTTGGATCTGTGGTTAATATTGTGAAGTCTGCTACAGGTTTAACAATCTGAACCTGACTGAATCCACTCACATTGAACGATTGACATTCATCAGACACCAAGACTTGATAGCTGTTGGTGCTGCCTGGGTAAACCCAAATCCCAGGAGTTGTTGCCCCGTTCGATGGCCAGAGATAGTAGTAGTTTCCATAACCACCACTTGCAATCACACTTACAAAGGCACTATCTCCCGGACAGATATATTGTGTTGGCGTCATACTCAATAGGAGTGGGGGACTCGTAATGGTGTACGTAACGGTATCACGGGCAATATTTCCGCACCCGTCTGTTACGGTAAACACGTAACTGTTGGTGCTGCTTGGCGTAACGTTTAGGCTATCCGAGGTTGATAGGACCGAATTTGAGCCAAGGGTTCTCCAGGCATAGGTATAATTTCCATTTCCACCATTAACTGTACTGTAGAAGGTGTGAGAAAGATAGGGGCAAATTTCGGTAACATCGGGCGAAAGCAAAATGGAAAGCGGCGGAAAGACAGGTACACTCACCAAGGCTGAATCAGTAAGGGTTAGTCCGGTGCAATTATCGGTAACCTGAACATAAATGGTTTGCGACGATTGTGGAGTAAATGAAATGGCTGCCGTAGTTGCCCCAGTGCTCCAAAGATATGTATATGGCTGAACCCCCCCACTAATTACTGCGGTTAAGCTAATGGGTTGGTTCGGACACAACAACGTGGTGTCGTTTAGGCTAAGTGTTAAAGGCGGAACATCTTGGATATACAAGGTTAATGGAATTGGGGTAACATTACCGCAGGGGTCAGCCACATTGAAATTGAGAACTATGGTCTCGAGTCCTTCCGCGAAATTATCCGCATTTACATTGATTTGAAACGTGTAAATAGCCTGGCCGGGACTAAAATTTACAGCATTTGGAATTCCTGAATAATCAACCCCTTGTGTTGCCGAACCACTCACGCTTAATGGAATGGAAAGCGGGCTATTAATATTGTTCTGACGTGTTACCGTAACCGTAGCTGAAACACAGCCTTCAGCCATCCAATCTGGATTAGGGAATACTTGTTGAGAAATAGAAGAGCTAACATCTACAGGCGTTTTAGAGCTTAAACTGTTAGCTTCTAAAAAAATCCCGGAGTCCCAAGAACCATCACCAACGTCCGCAATGGCAAGGATTAAATGGTATGTTTGCCCACATTGGACCGCGGAAACAGCTTCCAGTACATCGGTGAATCCGTCATATTGAATATAATTTGGGGACGTATTATATGGAGCCATCGTTCCATCGCCATTGGCATTGTAATACAATGAATTAGTAATCGCATTTACATTATTAATGGAGACCACACCACCACCATTTGGAAGCTGGGCAATATTTTGCAATCCAGTTATTCCGGGTCCGGAGATAAAGAACCCAAACACATCATTATAGGTTGAATTATTTGGTGGGGCAAATTCGGGATATTCTTCAGAACCAAATACGTATTTGAATCTTACGGTGTCCGCATACGGTATAAAATCAAATTCAAGCGTTGCGGCATTATACGTTTGGGTTCCTTGAATTATACCAGAAAGGATACCAGAACCGGGCATGTTGTTATCTGTTCCTGAAGAAGCGGCATTGTTTGGGCCTTGTGGACCAGCTCCGTTGTTCATGATTGTTCCCGTTGTCATTACTATTCCTTGAGCTATACCAAGATTTGTTCCGGTTGCAGTAAATGATCCAATGGCCGTTGGACTTCCATTGTATAATATATTACTGACAGTAACTCCAGGTCCTATCAACACATTTTGAACTAATCCTTGCGGGGCTTGTCCGCTCGCGGTAACAAGCTGACTCAGGCCAAGGTTTAGTTTAAGCAGAAAAATTAAAGCCAATAAAATGTGCCAAGACCTCATGTTATAGTTGAACGAATTAAAACGAAAAACGTTGGTAAAAGTTAAGCCTTTTTTTAAATATTTTCAAGGCCTATTCCTTGCAGTTGACAAAAGCGGGCATATTCGCCTTTTTTACTCATGAGATCATGGTGTGAACCCGATTCCACAATTTCACCTTTTTTGAAAACAATGATGATGTCTGCGTTGATAATAGTACTTAACCGATGCGCCACTACTATACTTGTTTTTCCTTTCATTATGGCATCTAGCGCAAGCTGTACTTGTCGTTCAGATTCCGTATCCAACGCAGAAGTGGCTTCATCAAGTAAGAGGATTTCCGGGTTTTTGTACATTGCGCGAGCGATGCTGATGCGTTGTTTTTGACCGCCAGAAAGTTTATTTCCTCGGTCTCCAACGTTATATGCAAATCCTCCGTCTAGCGCGGCAATAAAATCATACGCATTGGCATTCTTTGCGGCATTGATTGCGCGGTCCATGTCGGGGTTTTCATCCCCAAAGGCGATGTTTTCTAAAATCGTCGCATTAAAGAGCAGCGAGTCTTGAGCCACAATACCAATGAGTTGTCGCAACTCATTAATTTCAATTGTGCGTAAATCAACGCCGTCAATAGAGATGTTACCGAAAGAGGGGTCGTGAAATCTTGGGATTAAATCCAATAAGGTAGACTTTCCGCTTCCAGACTCCCCAACGACAGCTATCGTTTGTCCCTTTTTGATACTAAACGAAACATCTTTAAGGACGGCCTCAGCATTGTATGCAAAGGAAACCATTTCAAAACGAATTGCGTCCTTGAATTCTTTTAGGTGAATAGCACCTTCAGCGTTCCTAATTACAACATCCTGGTCGAGAATTTCATTTATTCGATCTAAGGAAACACGTGCCTTCGCTAAATTGGCAAGTGCGGATGAAATGCCTTGAATCGGGCGAAGCATTTGTGAAAAAACAATTACAAAGGTCAGAAAAACTTCTCCAGATAGCCCGTCGCTTTGACGGTCAAGAATCAAGATCCCACCAAAATAAACTAGTAATAGCATGATGAGCGCGCCTAGTGTTTCATTAATGAGGGGGGCAAGGTCTTTCTTTCTAAACGTTTTAGTAATAAGTTGTTGATGTCGAAGGTTTACAGCTTCAAAGCGTTGTTTAATAAATTGAATTGCATTGAATGCCTTAATAATTCGAATACCGTTCAGTGCTTCGTCAATGGAAGAGTATAAAACGCCTGTTTGTTCTTGGCCTTGCTTGGCAGTTTTTTTCAAGCTTTTGTTGATTCGCGAAATAACTAAGGCAGAAATTGGCAAGAGAAACAGCGAGAACAAGGTGAGTTCTGGGCTTAAAAGAATTAAGGTGACCACATTGATAATGACCGCAATTGGCTCTCGGAAAACGAGTTCAAGCATGCTAACTACAGCGATTTCAATCTCGCCAACATCACTATTCATTCGCGCCATTATATCGCCTCGACGCTCATTTGAATGAAACGAAAGGGGTAAGATTAGGGATTTGTAAAAAATTTTATTTCGCACATCTCTCACAACGGCCATGCGTAATTCCGATTGAAACCAAACAGCACCATATCTAAATAGATTTTTAAGGAAAAAAGCGAAAAAAACACTTAAACAAACAACAATGAGCGCAAATTTTGGGTCATGCTTTACTAACGAAGCCATGTGAAACTGATAGAACTCTTTCAGAAATGTCCCAACATCTAATAGGGAATCAGGAGTGCTTGGGTAGGAAGGCACATGAAGCTCAGCCGGAGCTCTAAAAATAAGTTGCAATACGGGAATAAATAATACCAGCGAAAGCAGATTAAAAACAACGAACAGCAAGTTGCAAACAACAACAAGTATTGCAATTCCTTTGTATACAAACGTATACTTGATAATTTCTTTAAGGTCTTTCAAGGAAGTACAAAGATACATTTTGTTAAGACAAGGTAAAAGACCTCGCTAAGATTCGTAACTTTGACCCAATGAGCAGTATAAGACAGCAAAAAATAGAGGCCGCCATTCGTCAAGAGCTATCAAGTTTCCTTTTGACGAAAGCAAGTGAAATTACCTTAGGTGCAATGGTATCTGTAACTGTAGTTCGGGTTACGGCTGATTTATCATTAGCTCGATGTTACCTAAGTGTTTTCGCCCATCAAGAACCACAGCGCGTTTTGCAATCCATTGAATCGAATACTGGGTTAATAAGACGTGAGGTTGGAAATCGACTCAAAAATATGCGTAAAATTCCGAGTTTAAGATTTTTCTTGGATGACTCATTGGATTATGCAGACCAAATAGACAAGTTGCTGAAAAAGTGAAACTTCGCACCGTTTTTTTTATTGCAAAGCGCTTATTGATTTCAAGACAAAAAAAAACTGCCGTATCGGTAATTTCTTGGATTGCTGTTCTTGGTATGTTGGTTTCTGCCGCCGCCATGGTGATTTTACTCTCTGCCTTTAATGGAATTGAAGGAATGATCGAAGGATTGTATACGGAATTTGACCAGGAGATTATAGTACGACCAAGAGAAAGCAAAAAAATCAATCCAGACTCGTTAAAACAATTAGTATATTTTTCAGAACAACTTCAAGGCGTAGAACGCACCAGTTTATTTATTCAAGAACGAATAATTCTCCGTAAGAAAAAGAAGTGGGCAAATGCAGAATTGTGGGCAGTAGAACCCTCATTCAATGAAATGGCCAAGTTGTACACACGCGAACATCTGATTAATGGAAATTTGATGAACAATGAAAATCAAGCATTGATTGGTGTAGGGCTGGCCAATAAACTTGGTCTACGCTCCATGGATTTAACCCCTGAGTCCGCCATATTATATATTCCGCGTCAAGACCGTAAAATACGAATTGGAAAATCCCCCTTTTTTCAGCAAAACATTGCCGTTGTTGGTGCTGTGGATTATAATAAAGAAGTTAACGATCAGGTGTTATTAGTGTCCTTGAGTTTTGCAAAAGGGTATTTTAATGATGAGGTCAGCGGCCTGTTAATCCAGACTAACACCAATAATCGATCGGCCATCAATGCCACCCTAAATAACAAGTTTGGCAAGCAATTTATGATTAAAACCAACTTAGAAAAGAATGAATTAATCTTCAAAACCAGCAAATCAGAAAAACTTATTGTGGTGATTATTTTAGTATTTGTCTTCATTTTGTCGCTATTTAATCTTTCTGCCTCGTTAACAATGACTTTTTTAGAGAAAAAGGCTCAACTCAGTACCATGTATTCTTTGGGCTTAAGCGCTGTTGATATAAAACGTGTCTTTATAGTGTTAGGACTAATCATTGTTGGTTTTGGTGTATTGATGGGCCTAGGTTTAGGTTCCCTTTTAGTTTTTCTTCATGAACAACTCCATTTAATTACGATTCCCGGCACCCTTAATGCATTCCCATCGAAATTTGATGTTTTTCAAGTGCTCGCATTACTCGTTCTGTTGAGTAGCCTGGGTTTTGTCGCCACATTCATAACAACATCATTTTTAATAAAATCAAGCGAAAAAGCATAGTTATTTTTGCATTCGGATTAATTTAATTCCGTATATTTGCGCCCAAAATAAACACACGATTTATAATGATTAAAGGTAGAATTTCTCAGGTTATTGGTCCGGTAGTGGATGTTGCATTTGATAACGGATCCGCGCTTCCAACTATTTATGACGCACTCGAAGTAATAAAAAAAGACGGTACACGCGTTGTATTGGAGGTTCAGGCACACGTTGGTGAAAATGCTGTAAGAGCAATATCAATGGACTCAACCGATGGATTTACACGGGGAATGGAGGTAACATCAACAGGTAGTGCGATTAAAATGCCTATCGGGGATAAAATTAAAGGACGCCTATTCAATGTGGTGGGTGATGCCATTGATGGAATTAATGATGTAGACTCGTCTAATGGCTTACCAATTCACCGTGAAGCACCTAAATTCGAAGATTTATCTACCGCATCAGAAATATTATTTACCGGAATTAAGGTGATTGATTTAATTGAACCGTATGCTAAAGGAGGTAAAATCGGTCTTTTCGGAGGAGCCGGTGTAGGTAAAACGGTATTGATTCAGGAATTGATTAATAACATCGCTAAGGGGCATGGCGGACTTTCTGTATTCGCAGGAGTTGGCGAGCGTACACGTGAAGGAAACGATTTGCTTCGAGAGATGTTAGAGGCGGGAATTATTAAATACGGTGATGCCTTTATGCACTCCATGGAAGAAGGCGGATGGGATCTTACCAAAGTTGATCTTGAGGAAATGAAAGAATCAAAAGCAACCTTTGTTTTCGGTCAGATGAATGAGCCTCCAGGCGCACGTGCACGCGTGGCATTATCAGGATTAACAATTGCTGAGTATTACCGAGACGGAGAAGGTGATGGGCAAGGAAAAGATATCTTATTCTTCGTTGACAATATCTTCCGATTTACGCAAGCGGGTTCAGAAGTATCTGCACTTCTTGGACGTATGCCTTCTGCCGTAGGTTATCAGCCAACATTAGCCACAGAAATGGGGGCAATGCAAGAGCGTATTACCTCTACAAAGAACGGATCAATTACATCGGTTCAAGCGGTTTATGTACCTGCAGATGACCTTACGGATCCGGCTCCAGCAAATACCTTTGCTCACTTAGATGCAACAACTGTACTTTCTCGTAAAATCTCAGAACTTGGTATCTATCCGGCCGTTGATCCATTGGATTCTACATCGCGAATTTTAACCCGTGAAATCGTAGGCGATGCACATTATGATTGTGCTCAACGTGTAAAAGTAACCTTACAACGATATAAAGAACTTCAAGACATTATTGCTATTTTAGGTATGGATGAGCTTTCTGAAGAAGATAAGCTTGTTGTACACAGAGCGCGTCGCGTTCAGCGTTTCTTGTCTCAACCGTTCCATGTTGCTGAGCAGTTTACAGGCATCCCTGGTGTTTTTGTTGATATCAACGATACCATTACTGCGTTCAATGATATTTTAGACGGTAAGTACGACCAATATCCAGAAGCTGCATTTAACCTGAAAGGGGGAATACATGAAGTTGTAGCTGCTGGTGAAAAAATGTTAGCTGAAGCATAATGATTCTAGATATCCTAACTCCAGAGGCCCTTGTTTTTCATGGCGCGGTAGATGCTGTTAAAATGCCAGGAATTGAAGGTGAACTTCAAGTATTAAATGGTCACGCGGCAATCATTTCGGCACTGAAGGCTGGTACAGTGATTATAGATGTTGCTCAGGTCACTCCTGAAATAACAGAAAAATTAACTAAAACAACCGAGCCTAATAAATTCAGTTTTGAAATAAACGGGGGTGTTGCTGAAATGCTTGGTGACAAAATTGTTTTATTAGCTGACTAGGCTGTTAAGACATGTTAACTTGTTCTTTGTGTTGGGTCAAGCGCCTTACTTTCTTTATATTCGTGTAAAATAAACCATAAATAAGGTGCCAAAGCAATTAGATTCATCAAATATTCCCAAGCATATTGCAATCATTATGGATGGAAATGGTCGGTGGGCAAGAGCGAAAGGGCAAGATCGATTATATGGCCATTCAAGTGGCGTGGATTCCGTTCGTGAAACACTAAAGGCTGCAGTTGAATTCGGCGTTAAACATTTAACCTTATATGCATTCTCAGCAGAAAATTGGGGTAGACCACAACAGGAGATAGATGGCTTGATGGAATTATTAGTGGCCTCTATTCACGGAGAATTACCGGCGTTAAATGAGCGTGGTGTAAGATTCTCAACCATTGGCGATGTGAGCCGACTGCCTTCTGCCTGTATAGATAGTTTAACGGATGCTGTTAATTCAACAGCAAAAAACGATAAAATTAATCTGATTCTAGCGCTTAATTATTCTTCCAGGGAAGAAATCGTTTCGGCAACAAAAAAAATAGTTCAACGGGTGCTTGATGGATCGTTAGCCCTTGATGATATCAATTTACAGGAGTTTCAACAGGCGTTGTATACAGCCAATATACCCGACCCAGAACTTGTTATCCGAACCAGCGGAGAACACCGCGTAAGTAATTTTTTACTTTGGCAATTGGCGTATGCCGAACTGCATTTTACCCCTGTGTTTTGGCCAGAATTCCGTAGAGAACATTTAGTGGAAGCAATCTATGATTATCAACGTAGGGAGCGCCGCTTTGGAAAAACTTCAGAACAAGTAATTTTAGAGAAATGAGAATTTTAGCATATATATTCTTGATCTGTTGTTCCACTGTGTTTGGTCAATTTATTAATAACACGTCAGATTTTTCCGTTCCTACGGAATATGAAATTGGGCCAGTACGTGTTGTAGGGGCCGATAATTTTGACCAGCAAGCGATAAAAGCTGTTGCGGGGCTTAGACAAGGACAGAAAATCACGATTCCGGGCGATCAACTGAGTAAAGCGATAAGAAACCTTTGGGAAGAGGAATTATTCTCTGATATTTCAATTGTTTTAGACAAGGAAATTCAAGGCGTAGTGTATTTATCGATTCATTTAAAGGCACGACCTAAATTGTCTCATTTTAAGTTCAGAGGAATCCCGAAGCGTGAGGCCGATAAGCTTCGAGAGGAGTTAGATTTGTTCTCAGGAAAAACCATTACAGAAAATTTATTGTTTCAAACCGATGCAAAAATTCGAGGATATTTTAGAGAAAAGGGATTTTATTCGGTCTCTGCAGATATTACACGGATAAAGGATACGATAATGAATGATTCCGAGATTTTTGTCATCAATATTGAACGGGGTGAAAAAGTGGGGATCAAAGAAATTCAACTTGACGGTGCGGAAAGTGTGGCAACGTGGAAACTTTATATGGCAATGAAAGACACAAAAAAGAAGTCTATATTGCGAATATTCAAACGATCAAAGTATACGGTATCTACCTATGAAAAGGATAAAAAAGCACTGATTGAAAAGTTTTATGCCGCTGGATTACGAGATGCACATATCGTAAGCGATACGGTGTATTTTCAAGACCCGAAGAACTTAATTATACGCATTACAATTAATGAGGGAAGTAAATATTATTTTGGTGATTTTGAGTGGTACGGCAACAGTAAATACCGTTCCAGTTTTCTTGATTCAGTAATTGGCATTAAAAAAGGCGATGTATACAATAAAACACTGCTAGACAAACGCTTGAACGGAGGAGAGGACGGAAGGGATATTAATTCCTTATATATGAATAAGGGACACTTGTTTTTTCAAATTTATCCCGTAGAAACAGGCGTTACAGGTAATTTCATCAATTATCAATTTAGAATTTATGAGGGAAAAGAAGCCAGATACGGAGAGATAACGGTTATTGGTAATACTAAAACCAACGATCAGGTGATTTATCGTGAAATCCGAACGAAACCGGGGGATTTGTTTAATAAGGAGGATATCATGCGGACGCAGCGCGAGTTATCTCAGCTCGGATTTTTCAACGATCAAACCATGAAGGTTAATCCCATGCCAAACCCAGAAAAAGGAACGGTTGATATTCAATATGTTGTAGAAGAAAAATCTTCCGATCAAATTGAATTATCAGGTGGATATGGTGGCGCCGGTCCAACAGGATCTGGTCGCGTAATTGGAACGCTTGGCCTAACATTTAATAATTTTTCCACGAAGAATTTTTTCAAAAAATCTGCATGGTCTCCGCTTCCAGGTGGAGATGGTCAACGCCTTTCGATTCGAGCTCAATCGAATGGGCGATTTTATCAAGGCTATACCTTCTCTTTTACAGAACCATGGTTGGGAGGTAAAAAACCAAATGCGCTGTCTTTTTGGTTAAATAATACGGCATTATCATCCAATGGATTTATACGAACTAACCCGGCTTACAATGGAATTTCAATTACAGGGGTTGGGGTAGGACTACAACGAAGAAAAAAATTCCCAGACGACTACTTTACCGCGTATTATGAATTGAGTTATCAGTATTATGATGTTGTGAATGATTTCAGGTTCCCATTATTTCCTAAAGGATATTCTAACGATATCGCATTGAAATATGTACTACAACGTTCTTCGGTTAGCGCACCGATTTACCCACAGAGCGGATCGAATTTTACGTTTACCGCGAAATCATCCTTGCCTTATTCCTATTTCCAAAAAGGGCTAGATTATTCAACAATGTCCATCGCTGAAAAGTATCTATATCTAGAATACTTCAAGTTTAAATTTACAGGGGAATGGTATTTACCTCTAACGGCCAATAGGAAGCTTGTCCTAATGCCACGCTTTGGTTTTGGTTATATAGGGGCTTACACAGCAGCGAAAGGAGTTACGCCATTCGATCGATTTACGATGGGGGGAAGTGGATTAACAGGTGTTAACCAGCTTGGAGGACGTGAAATTATTGCCCTTCGCGGATATGAAGATCAAGCGATTTCATCGGGTGGATCCGATCCGATCATTGCAAAATATACACTTGAATTACGTTATCCGATTTCATTAAATCCACAAGCAACATTTTATGTTACCGGATTTTTAGAAGCCGGAAACACCTTTCCAGATTTGAAAAACTTTAACCCATTCAACGTGAAACGAGCGGCAGGAGTTGGAATTCGAGTTTTTCTACCAATGTTCGGAATGTTAGGCCTTGATTATGGCTTGGGCTTTGATAAATTAGATTCTTGGGGCTCTGGATATAACGGTCCATCCGATGCCTCGATTACAACTAAAGGATTTTATCCAAAGCTAAGTTTCACGATTGGCATGAACCTTGGTGAATTGTAAAATTTGATAATATTATTGTAAATTCGCCGTTCGCAGTCAAAAAACACACATGAAATCATTGCACGTAGTTATTTTCCTGATGATGGCCCTGTTTACAAAAGTAAACGCTCAGTCTTTTGCCTTCATAGATTCTGATTATATGTTGAATAGCATCCCAGAATATGCGGAATCAAAAGCAAAACTTGATAAACTCGCAGAAACTTGGACAAAAGATATTGAAGACCGCTTCAATGTAATTAAATCGCAAAAAGAGAATTTTAACAAGGAAGAGATTTTATTGCCTGCAGAAGAAAAAGCAAAACGAAAATCAGAAATAGAAAAATTGGAAAAGGAAACCTTGGAACTACAGACCCAACGATTTGGGTTAAATGGAGATTATTTCATGAAACGCCAAGAATTGATCAAACCAATTCAAGACCGTATTTATACAGCCATGAAGAAAGTTGCTAAATCAGAAGGGTATACGTTTGTTTTTGATAAGGCAAATCAAAGTAATTTGATTTATGCCGATAAAGAAGCAGATATTAGCAACACTGTTTTGGAAGAAATGGGAATTACAAAAGAATAAATTAAACACGTAAATATGAAACAAATTGTATTAGTTATTGCTACCGTCTTAATGACTGTGACCTTAAATGCTCAAATGAAAATTGCTCATGTGAATTCACAGAGCTTGTTGGATTCATTGCCATCTTATTTGAAAGCGGAGTCTGATTTGAAGAAATTTCAGGACGATGGTGTAGCGGAGTTGTCTGTTTTAGAAAAGCAAATCAATGATGCGTATGTTCGCTTAGATGGTATAAAAGGTGATTTAACCCCAACCATGCTAAAAATTGAACAAGAGAAGATCATGGGATTAGAGCAACGTTACCAGCAAACGCAATCCTTGCTTCAACAACAACTTCAAACCCTGGCAAATGAGTATAATCAACCAATCCTTGATAGACTTCAAAAAGCAGTGGAAATAGTTGCAGATCGAAAAAAGGTAAATTATGTGTTGGATGTTTCAAAGTTGTTGTACTCGAAAACTGGAATTGACATTACTATGGAAGTTAAGGCTGAATTGGCTCGTTTAGATGCCGAAGCCATGAAGAAGTAATTACTCATATAGAATTTAAAGGGGCTATTGCCCCTTTTTTTATACCTTTATTTTGTGGAAAGGACAGGGAAAATTGGCGTTTTTGATTCCGGTTTCGGTGGGTTAACCATATTGCGAGAATTTGTTGATACATTTCCGATGTATGATTATGTATACTTGGGCGATAATGCCCGAGCACCTTATGGCAATAAATCCTTTGACTTAATTTATGAGTATACCTTAGAGGGGGTAAAGTATTTATTCGATCAGGGGTGTGAACTGGTGATTTTGGCATGCAACACCGCTTCTGCTAAAGCATTACGAACCATTCAACAAAAAGACTTACCGATTATTGCACCAACAAAGCGTGTGCTTGGAGTAATTAGACCAAGCACAGAGGAAATTGGATCGTTATCACGCACTGGTGTAGTAGGTATTTTAGGAACAGAAGGTACGGTCAACTCTAATTCATATGGTATTGAATTGGCTAAGCTGAGTCCAAAGACAACGGTTATACAGCAAGCCTGTCCGCTTTGGGTTCCTTTGATTGAGGAACAAGCGTATGATTCAGCAGCAGGTAAACTAATAATTGCATCTGATATCAAACGGCTCTTTGATCAAAACCATGAAATTGATGTTATTGTCTTAGCGTGTACCCATTATCCTATATTGAAGTCTCTAATAGACTCCTTGGTCCCTTCGGGAGTTACGGTGCTTTCTCAGGGCCCCTTGGTTGCTGAAAAACTCAAGGATTATTTAATCAGACATCCAGAAATAGAAAAACGGTTAACGCGGGGCGCGACCCTTGCTTGCTATACGACAGAAAGTAGTGATTATTTTAACGAACACGCCAGCGAAATCTTCGGACAACCCTTGCGTGCAGCACATATTCAATTAAATTAGTAACCGAACAAACCGCGTAAAATGGAAATATCAAAAGAACTTCATGATCGGCTCGAATTACTCAACGCGAAATATCAGGCCATTGGACAGGATTTAATTTCTTATTTAGATGGCTTACTGTATGCCGATGTCACAACGTATTGGGATTATATAGAATTGGACACCTTACTAAGCCTTCAAAAACCAAAAACAAAGTTTCCTGATGAGCTTGTCTTTATAGTTTACCATCAGATCACGGAGCTTTATTTCAAATTGGTTCTTCAGGAATTTAAGGCATTAGGTGAAATCGAAACCCCAACAAAAGCACATTTTATAGATAGAGTAACGCGTATTAATCGATATTTTGAGGCCCTGGTAAAAAGTTTTTCGATTATGGTTGACGGCATGGACCGAGATGAGTTCTTGAAGTTTAGAATGTCCCTGTTGCCAGCAAGTGGTTTTCAATCGGCGCAATACCGTGAAATCGAAATTTATAGTACAGATTTCATCAATTTGGTTGCACGTGATGTGCGTTCAACCTTTGATTCAAATGCCTCGATAGAAGCTATGTATGAACAGATTTATTGGAAATACGGCGCCACTGAAATTGAAACTGGGAATAAAACCCTAACCCTTACTCAATTTGAGGAGAAGTATGAGCATTCGTTTATTGCCCTAGGGAAGCATTGTAAATCACGCAACCTATGGCAAGTATATTTGAATTTATCAGAAGCAGATCAAGCCGATGAAGAGGTGAAAAAGGTGCTGCGCACGAATGATTTGAACGTTAACGTATTTTGGCCTCTAGCGCATTACAAATCAGCAGTTCGTTACCTATCAAGAAAAGATGTAGATGTTGCAGCAACGGGAGGAACCAATTGGCAAAAGTATTTGCCTCCAAAATTTCAAAAACGTATTTTTTATCCAAGCTTATGGACTGCCGAGGAAATAGATCAATGGGGCAAGGGTTGGGTAGAAGACCAAATTAGAGAGATCCTTAAAGGGGCTTAATATAGGTTTCTGTAAAATCAAACAATCCGATTTGACTTATCTTAATACCACGCATTTTTAAGTTATACACAAATACAAAGTCTTCATATAATATAGGTAAAACCCAATGCTCTTCTTGTAAAATTAAATCACAGGTTGTGAAATAATTATTGCGCAGCCCATTATCCGATTCTTCCATTCCCATGCTAAAGTTGAAGTCATAAATGGCAGAATTCACTTTGGGAAACATCGGGTTTTGATTTTTATTGGTTGGATTTTTACTGTAAAATAAGCCAAAATATGCCTCCGGATCTGGGTAGTCTGGCGACCAACCGAGTTTCCATATGGCCGCCTTATTAGAAACAACGGCTTTGTATCTCGTAGCTAAATCCACCTCGTGTATTGTGGTTTGAATCCCAAATACAGTATTTAATTGCTTAGCAATGTATTGACAATATATCTTGGCTTGTTGTGAATTATTCCCAGCTATGTAAAGATTTATGTCGGGAAACGGGTGATTTGGACCGTATCCTGCCTCCCTAAATAGTTGTTTGGCGAGCACCACATCTACGGGTTTTTTAGGAAGTTCATTGTTGTTATAATAGGAAGATGGCGGAGCAAAGCCTTGTTTTGCAGGAATTCCATCCCCATTCATAAGTTCATTGGCAATAATTTCGCGATCGATTACCAAATCTATGGCTTTTCTTACTCTAGGATCTTTGAAACATTCATAGTGTTGATTTAGCACCATCATAGAGACCCTACTGCCAGGAATAACCATTACTTTATGAGCAAAGGGTTTCTTTAGTCGTACAGTATTCAGATCGAATAATATATCATCAATGTGCTGTGGAGAAACTTCACTGATCATATCGGATTTTTGATTTTTAAACGCCAGCACATCATTTTTTTCACTTGAAATTACCTTGAATTTTAATGCATTAAGATATGGCAATGCATTTCCAAAAGCATCTTTTTGCCAATATAAGGGATTATAGCTAAGTAAGACTTGTGCGTTGCTTATCTGAGATAATTGAAATGGTCCGGTTCCTATGGGATGATTAATGATTTCCTTTTTATAATGTGTATAGGCAACTTTAGAACATATGCCATACTTAGAACTAGTCAGTAATTGTGGGAAGTGCGCATATTTCCCATTCAATTCAATATCTAAGCAATGTGAATTTACAATGCGAATCCCAGAAATTGAGTTAATCTCTTTGTTTTTAAAGAAAACATCTGCCCCCTTTATTTTACCAATTAGCGCATCATTTGATTGATTAATATCATTCTGAGAACAGGCCATTTCAAGGGTGAATTTAACATCAGATGCGGTAAGCTCCGCGTTACCTCCATTGAAGCATGCATCCTCATGAAAAAGAATTCCTTTTCTTATGTAAACACGTAGAACGGTATGGTCTTTTTTCCAAATGAATGATGCTGCAACACGTGGAACTATTTCATTTGACTTTCCATCAAGGTCAAACAGCGGTTCGAAAATATTACTAATTATTCGGTGCGCATATAAATCTGAATTATATAAGGGGTGAAGTGTTTGTATAGGTTCTGGAATGGATAAGTTAACGGTGTCGCCATAAACGGCCTTCCCCCCCTTTGCCACTCTTGAATCGTTTAAAGAACATGAGTAGATTAGCGTACCTAAGATTACAAATAAGAGGAATATACCCTTCATTGTTATTCTTCAAAAGCAGATTTAATAAATCTAAGTCGATATAATTCCCCTTGAACTTGGCAGTCTATAAGGTATACTGCATCTGGCAGATCATGTACGTTAATATCAATCGCTTCACCAGAAGACAATGCTCTTCCGGCCGCATCATAAATCACCCAATGGTCTACGTGCTGATTGAGATGAATCCATTGGCTTGCAGGCACTGGATAAATTCCTAAATCTGGTAACACCGTCTCACCATTTTCTAATATACCCATATACACACTATCGTTTATTTCACACCCGTTAGCGTCGGTAACAGTAACGTTGTACCAACCTTGTGTTAAATAAACAGCCAAGCTGTCACTCTGCTGGTTGGGATCTGACCATAAAAAGGTGTAAGGAGCAGTTCCGCCAGTTACGTGTGCTGTTGCCATACCATCTAGGGCATTGGGTGCTGATTCAGGGTTTATGGAAATTGAGATATTCATCATGCTTGGCGCTTGAATCTGAACAATTTGGGGTGTGCTTGAACAGTTGTTAGTGTCGGTTACAACCAATGAATAACTCCCAGCAGCCAACCCCTGTATAATTGCGGAGCTTCCAACCCCGTTTGAGGTATAGGTATACCCACCAACGCCTCCAGTTGCAAGTATATTAAGCTGTGCATCCTGACTATTCCAACAACTAGGTGGCGTAACCTGAGTAGTCAACCCTAAGAGTTGAGGCTCATTAATGGTATAGGATAAGGTGTCATAGCATGGCCTAGCATCGGAAACCGTTAACACGTAGGTTCCAGGGCTCAACGAACCAAGTGAATCACTGGTTGATCCATTACTCCATGAATATGTTATGGGTGCAGGTCCGCCCGGATACACATGTATCATACCGTCATTATTTCCATTACACGTAACATCGTTTAATTCAGCCTGGCTAATTACCGGCGCAGCATTGGGTACGAGTACAGAGTCGACAACCACGCAACCATTTGGATGTGTGATTGTTATGGTTGCCCATCCCTCTGCTAACGCATTGTTAGGCTTAGTTGTAACGCCATTTTCCCACAAAAACACACAGGTACTAAACATGCAAGGACATCCTGAGCTGTTCACGATTGCTTGCCCATTGGTGCCACCAGGACACGTCGGAGGATAAATACCTCCAAAAGAAATAGCATATGGATCGGTTAAATAGGCTGTGTAGGTTTCGTAACATCCCACAGCATCCGTTACTTGAAGTACATAGGTTCCCGCAGCAAGGTTGTTAAGTTGTGGAGCTGAACTTCCGTTCGACCAAAGATAGGTATAAGGTCCTGTTCCTAGGGTTGCACTGGGAATGATTGCCCCACTCGCTGTTCCGTTGCACCAGGGTTGAGTTACGGTCACACCAGAAAGAATGCTGCCAACGCCGCAATCTATGGATGTGTTGTGATATTCTCCGTTATTCATCGTACCAAGGTAACTCCCCCAGGCTAATCCTGCATTTGGATAATTGCTGTTTAATTCAGTTCTAAATGCATAAACGCCCTTCCATCCCATGACATTTAAGCTGTCTTTTTTCACCAAGTAGACCAAATCTATGGTGTTGTCATTGTCCAGATTGGTAAATAAAGGGGTTGAACCTACATTTGTTCCGGCGTGAACAGGTACAATTTCTTGAATGGTATTGTTTACAAAATCAAACGATTGCAAGCGGTGTTTCCAATACCCATTCTCCATATAATTAACGGCAAGTATTGCTTCATCTCTTCCGTCATTGTTTAAATCAATGGCGTTTCCTGAGGCAAATTGAAGGTGTCCAATACTGTCCTTCATTACTACATTTCCTGTAGCTCCATCGAGAAGTACTTGGTAATAGTCGGTATACCCAGAACTTTGCCCTTTGGCCAAGGACAGAAACACATCAGGATGATTATTTCCTGTAAAATTCCCAATAACAGGTTCTGCACTGGATTCAGTATTTGGTAATTGATAGCTCCAATGCACACTGAGGTTACTCCCTTTAATTTTTATTAATTTCCCACTATAAGATTGGATATAAATATTGTACTGATTGTTATTGGTTTTGTATATCGAAGCAGGCGCTACAAACCCTAAATTCGGATCGTGAGCGAGTTGAATGGAGGGAGCCAAGGTATTATTTAACAAATCACTCAGTGGGCAAGCCCAAAAACTTCCACCTAGTGTTTCACCTCCGGTACCGTATAGCACCCATTTAACTCCATTGCCTTGAATATCCACCACCAACGGTGAGCAATACGTTTCTGCACTATCGGGCACTACAGCTTTCGCGATAACTTGTCCGTTCAATGAATTGACTACCATCAGATGTCCTGGCGGACGAATTGTATCCCAAGCGGGTGCGGCATGGTCTCCGCCATTGGAAACTAATATGTCTAAAAAACCATCGCCATTGATGTCTTCAATAAACTGAGGATTATAAAAGTTATAAAGCCCACTGTCTGCTGGATTAATGTTGTTGTATGGAAAGAAATCCCATAAGAGGGCACCGCTCGCCCCGTTGATGGCTAATAATTGCGCTTGCCGGCCTACCATGAACACGTCTTTTATACCGTCGTTCGTTATGTCTTGAAATACCGCGCTTCCAAATACTTCATTCCGAGTAGCTCGTTTCCATAACAAGGCACCGTTGGCGCCATTTACCGCCATAATTCCATTATTACTAAATGCGCCATCCGTACCCCCACCAAACACAATGTCTTTGATTCCGTCATTGGTTAGATCACAGGCTCTAGGTGATGATAGCGTTGGAATCGAATCAATAAAAAACTGCCAGTTTTGAGAGAATAATACGCCACAAAACAGGAGTGCAATGGTGAGTAGTTTTAGTTTCATGTCTTTAGAGAGTTCAATTAATTGCATAAAGATAAAAAATTCAAGTGCATGATGAAAGGACTTCTTTGGCTAGATGGCTTAGATGTTTTATCTTTGCCCTGTAAAGGCTCCGTGGCGTCCTCCTTTACTCCGTTCCGGCGGACAAGCAACGTCATGATTTATTGGCTCCGTGGCGCAACTGTCCCTTTGGGTATTTCAGTTGCTCACTCGCCAAACAATGGCTCCGTGGCGCAACTGTATAGCGCATCAGATTTCGGCTCTGAGGGTTGGGGGTTAGAATCCCTCCGGGGTCACAAGCAAAAACCCAGCACGAAAGTGCTGGGTTTTTTGTTTTTAACGCGGTCAAAAGATCTTTTGATAAGCGACTAAAAACAAAAATACCCGTAAACTGCTACGCAGTTTTGGGTTTTAGCTTGCTATGAACAAATCCTTAGGAAAATGCGTCAGCGTAATCCCTCCGGGGTCACAAAACGAGAATGAGAGCGATAGCGTCATTCTCGTTTTTGTTTTACTTCATTTTCATTCTCATTCTGATTCTCGCTCTTTATCAATGTTTTTATTTGTTCAACCACAGCAGGCTTCCATCTCCATAGCTCAAAAATCGATAGTTATTAGCAAGCGCAACGTCATAAATTTTCTTCCAATCATTCCCCACAAAGGCATGAATCAAAAGTAAAAGGGTGGACTTGGGCTGATGAAAGTTCGTTAACATTGCATCAACGCTTCGAATGCGATATCCCGGCTTGATCATCATACTAGTTTTTGTTAGGAATTGATCGCAACGCTCTTTTTTAAATTGTGTTAATACCGCCTGAATGGCCTCAGTAAAGGAATATTCTTGAGGTAGTGAATAGGCTTCCCACTGGCTTAACTGTACGTGTTCTAGCATCAAAAGGGGGTCTTGAATGAGTTTAACCCCCATCCAATATAGACTTTCAAGTGTGCGTAACGACGTGGTACCGACAGCAATTCTTGTCTGTTCAGGTTTTTGAAGTAATACTTCTAGAAGTTCTTGTCGCACCTCGATGAATTCTGAGTGCATGTCATGTCCCTCAGCTGTATTAGTTTTGACGGGTTTAAACGTTCCCGCGCCAACATGTAAGGTCAGCATAGCCGTATTTATCTGTTTTTCTCGAAGTGCGGCAAACAATTCCTCAGTCAAATGCAACCCTGCCGTGGGTGCGGCAACCGAACCATCTTCTTTGGCATAAACTGTTTGATAATTAGTTTTGTCGCTTTCCTCATTATCTCGATTGAGGTAGGGGGGCAGTGGAATCTTTCCGGCTAAGTGCAGGATTTCTCCGAAACAAAGTTGAGCGTTCGTCCAATGAAAATGAATTTTAAATCCAGCGTCTAAACGCTGCAATTGTTGCGCATAGAGTGTATGTGTAATTCCTTGGTATTCAAACTGAAGTTCGACTGTACCGGATTTCCATTTTTTTACCCCGCCAACCTGACAAATCCATTCAACGTGTGCTTTTTGCTGCATCGCCGAAGTTACATCGGGGTAAATTTCACTATGCTCCAAACAAAATATTTCCAATTGCCCTCCGGTGGGTTTTCGAAAATGCAACCTTGCTTCAATTACCTTACTATTGTTTATGATTAATAAGGATTCTTCAGGTAGGTGTTTAGGCAAGTTATAATAATGATCATTGAATATTCCTCCTTCATTGTAAACTAGTAATTTACTCGTATCTCGAGGCGTTGCTGGATAACGTGCAATGTGCGAATCCGGAAGGTCATAATTGAAGTCCTCAATATTGGTCATTTTCTTTTCTATTTTGTTGCAAAAATATACACGGAATGGTTAACTATTGGCTGATGATGGGGGTTAATTTGACATTACCTTTGATTCTGAATCTTCAAGTAGACAAATCCCTGCTAAACGCTGAAAAAAGTAAGCCCTGTGTTTTAGATAAAATTAAATGCAAGACATTCAATAATGTCTACTTAGCTTTGCATAAAATTTACGGCTATGACATTTCGCGATTTGAATTTAAAGAAACCACTATGGAATGCCTTGGATGATTTAGGTTATCATACGCCTACAACTATTCAAGCCAATGGATTTAAGGTGATGATGTCGGGTGCTGATACCATTGGAATTGCGCAAACAGGAACAGGAAAAACATTGGCCTATTTGCTTCCATGTTTATGCATGTGGGAATTTTCTAAAGGGCCTCATCCTCAAATATTAATTATTGTGCCTACGCGAGAATTGGTTGCCCAGGTGGTTAGAGAGGTAGAGAAATTAACTACCTATATGAATGTGGTTGTTGGAGGAGTGTATGGCGGTGCCAACATGAATACGCAAGCGGCAATGGTTTTGAATGGACTTGATGTGCTTGTTGGAACCCCGGGTCGGATTTTCGATTTAGCTTCAAGTGGATCGTTGAAATTGAAACACATCAAAAAAGTAGTGATTGATGAGGTTGACGAAACCTTAAGTTTAGGGTTCAGGCCACAGCTATTGAATGTGTTCGAGTTTTTACCAGCCAAAAGGCAACATATGGTTTTTTCGGCAACCTTGTCTGAGGAAGTGGCTCTTTTTTTAGAAGACTATCTCATTTCTCCTGTCCGAGTTGAAGCCGCGCGCGCAGGTTCTCCGATTGATAAAATTCATCAAATAGGGTACCGCGCACCAAATTTTCTTTCTAAAGTATCCTTGTTGCGGCATTTATTAAAAGGGTTTGAAGGGGACTCCAAAATTTTAGTTTTCGTTTCTTCTCGTGCTTTAGCTGATACCTTGTTTGAAGAAATCAAGGAGGAATTATCTGATTCAATCGGTGTGATTCACTCGAATAAAGCTCAAAATTTCAGATTTGAAGCCGTTCAACGTTTTCAAACTGGTGCAACACGTGTTTTAATCGCGACGGATCTAATCGCTCGTGGAATTGATGTAACGGATGTTACCCATGTGATTAATTTCGATATCCCTGAAAATCCTGAAAACTACATTCACCGGATTGGTCGAACAGGAAGAGCGGATAAAAACGGAATGGCAATCACGTTCATTTCTGAAAAAGACGATGCCGCACTCGAAGCGATTCAAGTGCTAATGCAACAACCTTTAGTATTTGAAAAGACACCAAAACAAGTGGCCTACACAACGGAACTACTAGAATTCGAGAAACCTGTGGTTGCCATTCCCGGTAAAGTCCTCAAATTGCCTAGCCGCGAAAACAAAGGGGCCTCTTTTCACGAGAAAAAAGCGAAAAACAAAAAGGTTAATGTGCGGTACAACCATAAAAAAGCCATGCAAGAAAAATACGGCAAGCCCAAGAAAAAGCGTTAGCATATCGCATTGCCGGGATGAACAGAAACGTTAAGGCAAAAAAAAAGCCCTTGCGGGCTTGAATTATTTTTTGTCGTCTAAAATCCGCTTAGGACGTAAGCGCTCAAAAATATCAATAGTTATCCAAAAAGGAACAATAAATCCTAGAAGGAATAATAATAACCAAAATGCCATTCCGAAAATTAAAAGGAATAAAACAATACCAAAAGTGCTTATCATCTTGTAAATTTGTGTTCGATTACAAAGGTATACAATAATTAGTTATAAAAACAAACCCAATGGAATTTAGAATTGAAAAAGACACGATGGGAGAAGTAAAGGTTCCTGCTTCCAAATATTGGGGAGCACAAACTGAACGCTCTCGAAATAACTTTAAAATCGGACCCGAAGGATCCATGCCGAAAGAAATCATTTATGCCTTTGCATATTTGAAAAAGGCCGCAGCGTTCGCTAACCATGAGTTAGGTGTCCTGCCAATAGAAAAACGAGACTTAATTGGGGCGGTATGCGATGAGATGCTTACCGGAATGCATGATGGTGAATTCCCATTGGTTATTTGGCAAACAGGTTCTGGAACACAATCAAACATGAACTGTAACGAAGTAATTGCGAACCGGGGACATGTACTAACCGGGGGCTCATTACTTGATGAAGCTAAAGCGCTCAATCCAAACGATGATGTGAACAAATCGCAATCGTCAAATGACACGTATCCTACCGCAATGCATATTGCTGCATACAAGCAAACGGTTGAAATTACACTCCCGGGAATGAAACATTTACGAGACATATTAGATCAAAAAGCCATTGCATTTAAGGACATCGTTAAAACTGGTCGAACCCATTTTATGGATGCAACGCCCTTAACCCTTGGTCAAGAGTTTAGCGGTTATGTAGCACAAATTGATTATTCCATTCGATGCATCAACAATGCATTGGAAGCCGTTTCAGAACTTGCTCTTGGAGGAACAGCGGTTGGTACCGGGTTGAATACACCTGCTGGCTACGATGTATTAGTAGCTAAAAAAATTGCTGAATTTACGGGTCTACCATTTGTAACTGCAAAAAACAAATTTGAAGCCTTAGCGGCTCATGATGCCATGGTGGAGTTGTCAGGCGCGTTAAAAAGATCAGCAGTTGCTTTAATGAAAATCGCTAACGATATTCGAATGTTGTCTTCAGGTCCGCGTTGTGGTATTGGAGAACTTATAATTCCTGATAATGAACCAGGATCATCAATAATGCCAGGCAAAGTAAATCCAACCCAACCCGAAGCGTTAACGATGGTTTGTGCCCAAGTAATTGGAAATGATGTAACGGTTTCAATAGGAGGTTCCAACGGTCATTTTGAATTGAATGTATTTAAGCCCGTGATAGCAGCCAATGTATTACAATCCGCAAGATTAATAGGTGATGCGTGTGTTTCGTTCGCAGATAAATGTGCGGTAGGGATTGAACCTAATTTACCGGAAATCAAAAAGCACCTAAATAATTCACTGATGTTAGTTACTGCATTAAACACTAAAATCGGGTATTATAAAGCGGCTGAGATTGCAAAATATGCACATAAGAATGGTACTACCCTTAAAGATGCTGCAGTTTCCTTAGGTCATGTGACTCCGGAAGAATATGATATCTATGTAGATCCATCCAAGATGATTGGTTCCATGGATTAATTGGTTAACAATTACTAACTTTACACCTTAATTTAAAGACCATGTCAAAAATAAACGTAGCGAATCCAGTGGTGGAATTGGATGGAGATGAAATGACTCGCATCATCTGGAAATTTATAAAAGATAAACTTATCCTTCCATATTTGGATGTCGATATTAAGTATTATGATTTAGGAATTGAAAAACGTGACGAAACCAACGATCAAATCACCATTGATGCCGCAGAAGCGATTAAGAAATATCAAGTAGGAATTAAATGTGCTACGATTACACCGGATGAAGCCCGTGTTAAAGAATTTAATTTAAAGTCCATGTGGAAATCTCCGAATGGTACCATACGTAACATCCTTGATGGCACGGTGTTTAGAGAGCCAATCGTAATGAAAAATGTCCCACGCTTAGTTACAAATTGGACTGCACCAATTATTGTTGGTCGTCACGCCTTTGGTGATCAATACCGCGCAACAGACGCCGTGTTTAAAGGCAAAGGAAAACTTACGATGACCTTTACTCCAGAGGACGGGGGAGAAGTGCAGCAATTTGAAGTGTATAATTTTAAAGGAGATGGGGTTGGATTAGCCATGTATAATACCGATGAATCAATTCGCGGCTTTGCACGCAGCTGTTTCAACATGGCGCTCAGTAAAAAATGGCCCTTGTATCTTTCTACTAAAAACACGATTTTAAAAAAATATGACGGGCGGTTCAAAGATATTTTCGAAGAAATTTATCAAGCAGAATTCAAGTCGGCATATCAAGCCGCAGGAATCGTTTATGAGCATCGACTAATTGATGACATGGTGGCTTCTGCCTTGAAATGGAACGGGAATTTCGTTTGGGCATGTAAAAATTACGACGGAGATGTTCAGTCTGATTCAGTGGCTCAAGGATTTGGTTCGCTGGGTTTAATGACGTCTGTGTTAGTTACCCCTGACGGTGAGGTTATGGAAGCAGAAGCTGCACACGGAACAGTAACGCGCCATTTTAGAGACCATCAAGCGGGTAAGAAAACGTCTACGAATCCAATTGCTTCAATTTTTGCCTGGACACGTGGATTAGCGTTCCGAGGGAAATTAGACGGCAACCAAGAGTTAATCGATTTTTGCGAGACCTTAGAGCGTGTTTGTATTGATACGGTAGAGTCTGGAATAATGACGAAAGATTTGGCGGTATGTGTACATGGCAATAAAGTCAACCATGGCGAACATTACGTGTATACGGAAGAGTTTTTAGATGCCTTAGATCGCGGATTGAAAGCAAAAATGAATTAAATTTAATCCCGCAACAGCGGGATTTTTTATGCGCTATTTAGTTATGATTTTCACCCTTGGGTCCTTGAATAAATCCCAAATAATTAAAGAAGAAGAGGGCTTGGTCTTTGGATTAAACACCTATAACCTCGGGTTTAATCAGCATGTGTTATTAAAAAAAATAATTGAATGAAAACAATTCTATATACCTTACTAATTGGGTGTTTTCTCACCTCCTGTAAAGCCATTGAAACGGCTGTTCCTGAGAACTTTGTCGAACCCTACCCTGCACTAAACAGCGAGGTGTCCGCGATTACCATTCCTGTTGAAATTGATCTCTCAAGTTATTTAAAGGCAGCGGAAAAGGAAATCCCAAAGTCTTACTCAGGTAAAAATGAGCAGTGTGAAGGGGTAAGTACTGCCTATTCAATAAAACGAGATGAGATTAAATTTTCTGGAAGTGGAAATAAAATTGGGTATGAGCTGGGTGGTCAACTTAAATTGAAAATTAATTATTGTCCGAAATGCCAAACGCTAACCGATGAAAAAGGGGCATGCATTATTCCTAGAGTATTTGTTAGTTGTGGGGAAAATGAACCGATGCGGAAATTTAGTCTTAAATATAGCACAGCAGTGAAGGTTAATTCTGATTATACGTTTAAAACTACCACGAATTTACAGAAATTCGAATTACTCGATCCCTGTGAATTAACTGTAGCAAATATTGATGTTACTACGGATGTTGAAAAAGAAATTACCAAACAACTCAAGGTACTAGAGCGTGAAATAGATAAGCAGTTTAGCGCAATCGATATTAAATCCACAGCAAAAGAATCTTGGAAGTTGCTACAAGAACCTACTGAAATTCCGGGCTATGGGTACCTAAGTCTTGCCCCTTCTTCTTTGGCGATCAGTGAGTTGAAATTTAGCGGGAAAAAAGCAAGTTTTAATTTTAATATTGATGTTTCGCCCTCCTTCACAACAGAAAAACCCCAATTAATTCCGTCCGCACTTCCCGATTTATCCAAGAGTAAGGCGGATAATGGATTGAACTTTGGCTTGGACGTCATCTTGAGCTATGATTCTCTATCTAACTTTATTAGGTCTTCGTTCAAAGGCGAGGTTTTTGAAATAAAACGAAAAAAAATCATTATTGACGATATAGCGGTTTCAGGATCAGCCGACAATCGAATCATTCTTAAAACACAGTTCTCTGGTTCAAAGCGGGGGGTGATTTATTTACTTGCAACACCCGTATTAAATGATTCCTTAAAGCAAATTGAATTGACCAATGTCGATTTTGATGTGAAAACAAAAAGTGTACTTCTGAAATCTGCGAAGTGGTTTTTTAATTCAAAAATCAATCAATTAGTGGAGGAACAAGGTAAATTTAACTACACACCAATGATTGACGACATGAAAAAAGAAATTAATACGTCGCTGAATCAACCATTAACGGATGGTGTCGCGATGAGTGGACGTATAGCCAGCATCTCATTGAATAAGATTTACTATACAAGCACGCATCTCGTTCTTCGAACCCAGATTGGTGGAAATTTGAAACTTATTTTAGAGTAACTCGTTAATACCCAAAAATATGGGTGTTGAAAAAGCTCTTTAATCTATTCTTCTTTTTATTAGTTGTTGAAGCGCTCCTTGCGCAACAAGATTATTCGACATGCGCTGGAAATGTAGCAATTAGTCCAAATAATACATATCAATTGAAGTTTAAGGGAAAATTAGGGAAAGACAAAAGTGGGATTCAATCGTATTGTAATCTCCCGGTGTCTTCTAATAATTTAGTTTGGTTGCAATTTCATCCCCCGCATAGTGGTCGCATGAGCCTTGCGTTAAACACCTCTGGAGATTCAATAATCGTGTTCATTTTTGAAACGAATGTAACAGACGATTGCGGAGCGATTTCTTCGAAAAAAGCAAACCTTGTGACTTGTGAAAACAGGTCAGCTCAGGACACACTTAATCCAATTTACAAATGTTCGGCAGACAAGAATTATTACATAGCGCTTTATGTGAACAAAGGAAAAACCCCCTTGATCGATTTAAAGCTAAACTATACCCCACTAACATCCGAAGGGACGGTGTTAAAGGATTCCTTACTTCTGAATTTAGCCTATTCAAAAGAACTTCCTGTTTATGGAATACATTTCAGGGATGAGCTTACTGGGTTTCCCGTAATTGCTAAATTATCGATTGTAGCATCTAGCCTAATTGATGGTACCTATCGTGGATCCGACATCTTGGTTAATAACCAACGTAAACTTAAGGCCTCGTTGCGCATCGATTCAGAAGGGTATTACTCTAAGGATATTTTTGAGCATCCGATACCCTCAACCACGCATCACGATACCATTTTATTAGCACCGATTACCCATGGTGCAATCACCAAATTAGATGACATTTATTTCGCAGGTGGGCTAGCCATAATTTTGGAGGAATCCATGCCTCGATTGAAACGCTTAAAAGATTTCTTATTATTAAACCCAAGTATTTCAATTGAAGTTCAAGGCCATGTGAATGATGAAGGGGGAAATTCTTTAAGTTCTCAGCGACTTTCTAAGAAAAGAGCTAAACGTATCGTGGACTATCTAATTTCCTGCGGAATAGAGCCAGAAAGGCTTTCTGCAGTTGGTTATGGCAACACGAAACCAATCTTTCCTAAGCCAGAATCTGAAGAACAGAAAGAAGCAAATCGCAGGGTAGAGGTTAAAATTAAATAATCAGCGATAAAACGGAGATATCATCCAATACACGACCACACCTGTGATGGCAACATATAACCAGATCGGGTAGGCATAACGCACCAATTTTTTATGCGCATCGTATTGACCGGCCCAGGCAAAAAGATACGCGTAAAGCACCATTGGAATTACAACCATGCTCAATCCAATATGGCTTATTAATGTAACAAAATATACCAATCTCCAATTTCCGGCAGAAGCCTTCTCTGCATCGCTAAGTATATGGTCATGGTTTAAATCCCCATATTGTGTTGGATCGGAAGTGAGGTGATATGCAACATAACAAACCAGAAACAACAAAGACAACAGAAGCGCTAAGCGCATAAAAAAGCGGTGTAATTCTGTTTTCCCTTGCTTAATCATGATTAAGGCAAGGATCAGTAACATGGCCGTTGCGGCGTTAAACCCTGCATATACCGGAGGTAAAAACGACAGGTCTCCAGGAATTCGAATGCGAAATAATGCACCAACCACCAAAGGAATAACAATGGAAACAGCAATAATCAGTTTCTTAACGGTGGGTATTTTATTCGGAGCTAGTGTGTTCATCATAAAGGATATTTATTTCTTTAACCATTCTATCGTATTCTTGTTCATTTACCGATAGGTCAAAATTAGTCACCGCATAAACACCACGCACATGACCTTGGGCATCCACTAAGGTAAAAGATCCCGAATGTGCATAACCACCTGCGGATGCATCGTCTTTACCGGCAAAGGTTAAAAAACTTTGTATTCCCAAGCGGTGCGTTTCAGCTTCGTTTCCTACTAGAAAATCCCAATTTGTGTAATTAACATGATGTTTAACTTGATATTTTTTTAAAACAGTTGGATTGTCATGGGTAGGGTCAATCGAAAACGAAAGAAATTGAAGTTCATCATTCACCTCTTTTGATAGTTTTTTGTGGAGGCGCTTTAATTGATTGTTCATAATCGGACAAATGGTCGGGCATGAAGTAAAGAAAAACTCTACAATCCACATTTTACCTTGATACGTTTTGTTTGTTACTTGTTTCCCCTCTTGATTTGTAAAGGTAAAACCCGGAATGACAGGATAGACGGTATCCGCATAGACAACACCTTCTTTTTCAGTATATTCAACATCCGAATTTCCTAAGAACGGAAGACGTGGTTGTTCTTCACATCCAAGTAGAACGAACATTAGCAGAACACTACCTAGGTAAAGCCCGATCTTTATCATATTGTTTTAATAACAAGGCTAAACTCTCTTTCATTCGGCGGATAAGCCCTTCTTGATTCCCTTTTAATACCATTCGCAAATGATTTTCTTTGTCGCTTAATAGGATAAGTTCTTGAAATCCCTCGCCGCCGTAGTATTTTTCACCTTTTTGAAGTAAGGTTTGATTGTTGTGTTCAATGTCATATATGCTGCGAACATCTCCTGATGCTACAATCCATAAGTTAGGGTCATACCCCTCCACATCACGTTCCATCATCTGCTGAACTAAGGTTATTTCTTTTTCTGGATTCCCTTTTCCGTCCGTGACAAAAGAGATGATTCGCACGCGTTTCAGTTGCTTGTGACTATTTTTTCGGATGTGTTGGTAAAGTATTTGGTTTAAACGCCAAAATGAAACGGAACAATCCCATGGGCAACCTTTCTGAAGGGTGGTGATGATAATGATTTCATCTTTGAATTCCTCTGAGGTTCGGTTTTTGCCTTTACTATCCGTGAAGGAGTAGCTTTTCAAGGCCCCATAATCATCTAAGGTCTTGAATTGATGCTTACAACCGCGGGTTGAAATAAAAATTAAAAACAAGGCTGGACCAAATACCAAAAGGAAGCCGAGAACTTTCCTTAGTTTTTTGGTGACATTCATTGGGGATTAAGAAAAGAAATTCAATACGGATTTAATGGCCGTAGCCTCCCAAAGTGCAATAAAAATCAAATAAAGAATAAATATAAAGTAAGGGACAAGGATTACATACCGCAACCACTTGCGCTCATCTCCGAGGTGCATGAATACCATAACAATGTATCCTGCTTTCAGTATGGTTAACGCTAGAAAGGTCCACTTAACTAAGGGCCAAATTGAAGCGTCTTGCTTGATTACAGCACCTAAAACTACCTCAATAATAGTTACCAAGGTGAGTAGAATCGTTACTTTATAGATTTTCTTACGAATTTCTACCCCTTTCTCTTCGCTGTGGTGGGCATCTAATGAATATTCAATTAAATCGTCGCGTTCCATACGTAGTTATTATAATAGATAAAAGAATGTAAATACAAAGACCCAAACTAGGTCTACAAAGTGCCAGTATAATCCGGTTTTTTCAACCATTTCATAATGTCCTCTTTTGTGGTATGTACCAGCCACAACTCCTAGGCAAATAATAATATTAATTACAACACCAGAGAATACGTGAAACCCGTGAAATCCGGTAATAAAGAAAAAGAATTGTGCGTATTGTTGCGGGCCGTATTCATTTTGCTTTAGGTTAGCACCGTAGATCACCCGATTAGCTTCCCCGGAGTAAAGCGCTTCATAGTATAGTTTTTCCGCTTTTGCACCGGTAATCTCACGCTTAGCTTTTGATGCTTTGTTAACCTTCCCGCTTTTCTTTACGATTAATTTTAAATCGTGATCTGTTGCTTTAGAAATAGTAGCCTCAGACCCGTCGTGTAAGGTGATGACTCCGTTGGTTATATGTCCAGCCGCTGCAGCATGTTGAAAGGTGTGCATTAGGTCTTCTTTAATTACATCGCCTATTTTGTGGTGCTTACCTGGTTTTGTAACAGTGAAGTTTTTGATTTCACCGAAATGACCTCTAACAAGAGCCACAGATCCATCAGCCAATTCAATTTTTCCAAATTCAGAACCGTGAATGAAGTGATACCATTCCCATCCTTGAGAACCAACAAAGAAAAACCCACCGATTATCGTTGCAATCATCCATTTCGTTACTCCTTTACGGTCCATTCGATGTCCGGCCTCAACCGCTAACACCATAGTTACTGATGAGATAATCAAAATGAATGTCATTAACGCTACGTAAAGCAAGGGATACCCATGACCTAAAAACGGCATAGAGTTAAACGTTTCTTCCCCAATTGGCCAAGCTTCTAAACAGTCATGTCTTGTAAATCCATAAGCAATTAAAAGTCCGCCAAAAGTTAAGGCATCTGAAACTAGGAAAAACCACATCATTAGTTTTCCGTAACTTGTTGAAAATGGAGAAATTTTACCCCCCCATAATGTCTTTGAATCAAGTGCTGCGGTATGACCTGCCATCGTATTAAAATTTGTGCAAGTTTAATGAATAAAATTGAAAAACAGGAATAAATACACCCACAATATGCCTAAAAAGTGCCAAAACATTGCCCCTAATCGAAGGGATAAATGATTTCCTTCACTGTAGCGCCCTGTAAATGAGTTCTTTACCATGACAAGCAAATAGATTAAGGCCCCCAAGACATGTAAAAGGTGAGCGAAAGAGATCACATAAAGAAATGCGCTCGCGCTGTCGGAAGTTTCCCGGGCGTTCAATTGGGCACTTTCACTTAGAATGCGTCCATTAATCCAGAAATTCCCGTTTTTATAATCGAGTTTTTTCCCTTTCAAATACACGTTAAAATCTTTACCGTATTGACCTTTCATCATAAAATGTCCACGCCCCAATACCACATTCATCGACACTTTACACAGCCTGATTTCATCGGTGTGTATCATTACTGTTGAATCATCGGTATAAAACTTACCTTCCTTAATCACCAAGGGTTGATTGTTTATAAACAAGGTATATTTTGAGGAATAAACGGCCTTTAAGGGTTTTTCTTGCTGACTAAAAATCACCTGTTCAGGCAAGGCAAAATGTTTCATATACGCTTGAAAATCCAAAAATTCTTTATCCGTCATTGTGCGATTCCCAATGCTGAACTTATTGCCATCTACAAGGATTGGTTTTCCATTGATGGTGGCCGTGATCGTGTCGCCATATCTTCCATCATTTACGAGAATTTCTGGATAGGTCCAGAAAATTGAAGGATTATAAATACCACGAGTAATTAATTGATTATATCCTTTAAATTGGAAGGTGACAAAAAGCAACCCAAACACCAGCGTTAAGGCCATGTGTAATTTAAGTAATGATGATTTACCTTGCTTAATTGCGCGAATAGCTAAAACAAAAAACAAGGAACTACAACCAATAAACAAGGTGCTTAAATAAAACCCACTCGGCATGGGATATTTCAACCAAAAGCCACCGCCCATGTTAACATAGTAGGCTGAGGTTAGGCCCGCGAAAAACATGACAA
Source organism: Flavobacteriales bacterium (assembly GCA_947463385.1). Lineage (GTDB taxonomy): Bacteria > Bacteroidota > Bacteroidia > Flavobacteriales_D > Crocinitomicaceae > UBA952. The sequence continues at coordinate 15,695 of CANHSL010000003.1, read as the reverse complement.
CGGCAAAAATCCCAACATAAACCAGGTTTTTTTTCATTTTTTCCCTGAGTTCCGGGCTAAGTTCTTTAGAATAATCCATGACTTAATAAATTTTGAATAATAGAATCCATTTTGGTAAAAACATACGCAAATTGTATGATTGGTAGATAAACAAACGAAGCGAACATTAGTTTTTTTGCATCGCCATCTTCGCAAGAAATATAAAGTCGGTAAGAAAGAAAATAGAACCAAACCCCAAAAGCACCGACAATAAATAAGGATATATTATTCGTTATTCCCAGCAACCAAGGAATAAGGCTAATAGGAATTAAAACAATCGAATACAGTGAAATCAGGTAGGCGGAGTGTTTTGATTTTCCCGACTTAGAGGGCAATAAAAAATACCCTGCACGCTGATAATCTTCATGAGCTACCCACGCAATCGCCCAAAAATGGGGGAATTGCCACATGAACTGAATAAAAAAGAGCAGTCCGGGTATGAATCCAAAAACACCGGTGTGCGCAATGGCACCCAACATCGGAGGGATTGCCCCTGGGAACGCACCAACAAATACTGCCCAAGAACTTTTACCTTTAAGTGGGGTGTAAATGAATGCATAGGAAATGAATGCGCCTAGTCCTAAAAATAAACTGTTCGAATTAATTGAACACAGCAATACGGCACCACTGATCAAACAAGCAATCGATATCAATATGCCATTTCTTACGCTAAGCGCCCCTGTTACTAAGGGTCTACTTTTGGTTCGATTCATTAAGGCATCTTGCTTCATTTCAAGCAGTTGATTCACCCCGTTTGAGGCAGCAGTAATCAAAAAGCCTCCCAATAACAATTTGATTATAATAGCGGTATCTCCACCGCCTACGAATAGATATCCAGATAAGGCAGAAATCACCACTAAAAAAGAGAGGCGAAACTTAGTAAATTGGATAAAAGGCTTAATACGTTTCAAAGTGATTTTTTCTGCTTGCAAAATTACAAAATTTAATGTGCACTTCTATCAGGTATTGAACATTCATCTCTTCTTCTTGTTATGGTTTATTATTCCTAATTTTGTGTGAATGAGTAATCCATACACCCCGGGCCCCTATCTTTCAAAGATTCAATTCCCATCTGATTTAAGAGCTCAATTTTCGAGAGCCGATCTTCCGCAAGTATCTGAGGAATTAAGGCAATATATTGTGGATGTGATTTCTGAAATCGGAAACAGCCATTTCGGAGCAAGCCTTGGCGTGGTGGAGCTAACCGTTGCGCTTCATTATGTGTTTAATACCCCAGAAGACCAATTGGTATGGGATGTAGGTCACCAAGCGTATGGACATAAAATTTTAACCGGAAGAAGGGACCAATTTCATACTAATCGATTGAAAGGCGGAATTTCTGGCTTTCCGAAGCGCTCTGAAAGTGAATACGACACCTTTGGGGTAGGACATTCCTCTACCTCCATTTCAGCAGCACTGGGGATGGCTGTAGCCAATCGGTTTCATGGGTTTAAAGACCGGCATCACATTGCCGTAATTGGCGATGGCGCAATGACCGCCGGCTTAGCATTTGAAGGATTAAATCATGCAGGGTTCGAGAAAGACGCTAATTTATTGGTGATCTTAAACGACAATTGCATGTCGATCGATCCGAATGTAGGCGCTCTTAAAGAATATCTGACCGATATTACTACGTCTCATACCTATAATAAAGTAAAAGATGAAGTATGGAATTGGCTCGGAGTAATTTCTAAATTCGGCCCCGATGCACAAAAAGTCGCATCCAAGGTTTCTCACGCGCTCAAAAGCACCTTACTTAATCAATCTAATTTATTTGAGTCCTTAAATTTTAGATATTTTGGACCAGTTGATGGCCATGATGTAGAAGGATTAGTTAAAGTGTTGGAAGATTTAAAAGACATTCCCGGACCAAAAATATTACATTGTTTAACGAAGAAGGGTGCTGGGTATAAGTTTTCCGAAGAGGGAAATCCCACGAAATGGCATGCCCCTGGCGTATTTAATAAAGATACCGGTGAAATAGTAAAAGTTGTTCCGATAGGACCAGAGGCCCCGAAATATCAAGATGTATTTGGACATACCATCGTAGAATTAGCGGAACGCAATCAAAAAATAATGGGCATTACTCCTGCGATGCCGAGTGGCTGTTCCTTAAATATAATGATGAAGGCGATGCCTGATCGTGCGTTTGATGTTGGTATTGCAGAACAACACGCAGTTACCTTTAGTGCGGGATTGGCTACGCAAGGATTAGTTCCATTTTGTAATATCTATTCATCCTTCATGCAGCGGGCGTTTGACCAAGTATTGCATGATGTGGCCTTACAAAATTTGAATGTCGTGTTTTGTCTCGATCGCGGTGGCTTAGTTGGAGCCGATGGGGCAACGCATCACGGGGCATATGACCTAGCCTATATGCGTTGTATTCCGAATATGGTGGTTTCTGCACCAATGAATGAGCAAGAATTACGTAACCTAATGTATACGGCCCAGCTTGAAAACAAAGGCCCATTTACCATCAGATACCCAAGAGGGAACGGTGTTATGACCGATTGGAAAACACCGCTTGAAGAGATACCAGTTGGTAAAGGCAGAAAAGTTTCCGCTGGAGAAGGAGTTGCAATTTTAACCATCGGACACCCGGGTAATTTTGCACAAGAAGCCATTAACACCTTAAGTAAAACAGGAATTACTCCCGCTCATTATGATTTGCGTTTTGTTAAGCCGCTTGATGAGATGCTTTTACATGAGGTTTTCACCAAATTCGATAAGGTTATTACCGTTGAAGATGGGTGCTTGATGGGAGGATTTGGCTCAGCGGTTTTGGAATTTATGGCCGATAGAGGATACAAAACCGAAGTGGTGCGCTTAGGAATTCCAGATGATTATATTCACCACGGAACGCAAGAAGAACTTTGGGCGGCCTGTGGATTTGATGCTGCCTCTATCGCTGCTTCGGTTGAACGCTTACTTATGGTTGAAAATACAAAAACAGCCAGTTCTCAAGCCGGTTAATCAAATTAAATTGTATTTTGGTCGAAATTTTGACCATGAAAAAAACCAATTTTAGTGCCTTTGGTGCCTTGATAATCATATTCTTCTTTTGGGGTTTTGTAGCCTCAAGTAATGATATATTAATTCCTGTTTTTAAGAAAGCCCTGAATTTAAAACAAGACAAAGCGCAGTTGATTTCGGTGGCATTTTACATAGCGTATACCGTTGGATCTTTAATTTATTTTGCGGTTTCTGCCTTACTAAAGAAGGATTTACTTAAAGTTTTGGGTTATCGTAACGGGCTTGCATTGGGCTTGGTCATTTCAGCATTAGGAACCTTATTGTTTATTCCTGCCGCAAATGAATCTTCATTCCCCTTATTACTTGGCGGGTTATTTACAGTGGGTATAGGCTTTGCACTTCAACAAATTGCCGCCAACCCCTTGGCAATTAATATGGGAGACCCATCTACCGGTAATTTGAGATTGAGTTTAGCGGGAGGTATTAATAATGTGGGAACAACCATCGGCCCCGTATTAGTTTCCTTTGCTATTTTCGGAATGGCGGGTACAGGCTCTACAAGCTTAGAACTTTCCGCCGTTAAAATACCATATTTAGTACTCGGTGCAACCTTTATTTTAGCTGCATTATTTTTTAAATTTTCGAGTGTTCCTGATCAGATTGAAGATGAAGGAACAGCTTCCACTGAGCGTGTATCAATCATCGCCGTGGCGAAAAAACCACAAGTGATTTTAGCCATGATTGCGATATTTTTGTACGTTGGAGTAGAAGTCTCTACGGCAAGTAATCTTCCTGAATTCATGAAGTTGAAATTAGGCAAATCAGAGCAAGAGATAACGCCGTTTGTTTCCCTGTTCTGGGCGAGTTTGATGATCGGACGATGGGCTTCTGCGGCAGGTGCTTTTAACGTTGGTGCCGACATTAAACAACGACTTTCGATATTGCTGCCGTTTCTCGCCTTTTCAATTTTTATGTTAGTGAATTATATTGCCGGCCATAATGTTTCTCAATTCTATCCTTATTTGTTTTTGGTTATTGTTCTTATGGTAGCAGAGGCATTTACCGGTGGGAACCCCGTTCGTCAATTGATTGTCTATTCAATCTTGGGTGCAGGTGCACTTTTAATTGGAATTTTTGCAGGCGGTATGGTCAGTGTGTTTGCCTTTATTTCCGTAGGATTGTTTTGCTCCACGCTTTGGCCTTGTATTTTTACCCTTGGTATTGCCGGACTTAACGAGAAAACAAATGCGGCTTCTAGCTTAATGATTATGATGATTATGGGAGGTGGCTTTATCTCTCAATGGCAAGCTTCACTCGGTTCGGTAAAGTCTGTGGGAATTCAAAGTTCTTATTGGATTGGAGTGCTTTGTTTTGTGTACTTAGCCTTTTTTGCATGGACCGTAAGTCGTATGTTAAAAAAACAGGGTATCACTCAGTTAGACGCTTCTGAATCAGCCCATTAATTGGTTCTATGTATAAAATAGATTTTTCTGATTTTTTTAGCTCTGCATTTTCTGTAGACTGTTTGATTTTTGGTTACTCAGAAGGAAAAATAAAAACGCTTCTTATAAAACGTTCCGTAGACCCGTATAAAGACTATTGGGCCATTCCTGGCGACCTTGTCTATCCAGATGAAGATTTACCGAATGCTGCTGAACGAATACTTCGTGAACTAACCGGACTTACGAGTATTCAAATGCATCAAGCGCATACGTTTGGGAGTCCCTCACGGCATCCACAAGGCCGAGTTATTACGATCGCATATTTCGCCTTAGTACGAATTGAAGATTTTTCAATCCGAGCTTCTTCATGGGCAAATGAAGTTAAATGGGAATCCGTTATGGATGTTAGCGACTTAGCCTTTGATCACAACGAAATCCTACACGCAACCTTTGATCGCCTTAAAAAACAACTCTCTATTGAGCCAATCTGTTTTCAGTTACTTCCAGATAAATTTACCTTAAATGAATTCCAACAACTATTCGAATATGTGAATGGCATCCCCTTCGATAAAGCGAACTTCAGAAAGAAAATTAAAGGCATACCCCTGGTAAAACACACCGAAAAACAAACCAATGTAAAGCACAGACCCGCCAATCTCTTTTCCTTTGACGCTGATAATGAACTCGAAAGGCTTGAACAGAGTGCATGGATTTTTAAAATGTAACGGAATTATTTAGATATTGTAAAAAATACAATAATATACTTATATTTACCATTCAATTGGTATCAAAACAGTTGAACAGTTAGTTTTTACTTAGTGCGTGGGGAGGCAACTCCCCACAAAGTAACTTTAAAAGAAAACAATGAGAATAGGATTTTTACTTTTTATCTTAGCATGTGCTTCGATGGGATTCGCTCAAATGAGGGTCGTTTCTGGAAAAGTTGTTAATGATGTAAACGAACCCTTAGGGTTTGCGAAGATTTCCTCAAAATCACCCAAAGGAAATGCCCTAACAGCGAATGACGGATTCTTTTCAATTCAAATGAAAGATACCGCAAGCGCGACATTAACAATTTCAATTTATGGTTATCAAACCCAAGAGGTGGTTGTTGGTCCGGGGGATCAAAACGTGACCCTTATTATGAAGCCTGAGTTTTCTGATAAAAAGGAAATTACTGTCATTGGATATGGAGAAGCAAAAAACAAAACCATTACTGGGGCAACGTCAAAAGTCGACGGGGAAGACATTGAAAAAATGAATATGGCCCGCATGGATCAAGCCTTACAAGGGCAGATGGCTGGGGTGAATATTTCCACAAACTCCGGTTCGCCCGGCGGGAGTGCGAACATACGGATTAGAGGGCTTGGTACCTTTGGGGATAACGACCCCTTGATTTTAGTCGATGGAATTGTTTACGATTCTCAAGGATTAAATGCACTGAATCCGTCTGACATAAAATCCATTACGGTGTTAAAGGATGCCATGGCAGGTATTTATGGGGTAAGAGCAGCAAATGGTGTGGTACTTATTGAAACAAAAAATGGCTCAATAAACCGTAAACCAACCATTGAGTATAATGGGTATTTTGGTTTACAAGAAACCTCTAAGAAACTTGATTTATTGCGCGCCGATGAATATGCGGTAATAAAAAATGAAATGTTCGCAATGGGCGGTCAAGCCATGCCCTTTGATAACGTAAATGTGGGTAAAGGTACGGATTGGCAAGATCAAGTATTTACTCGTTCACCGGTACAAAGTCACAATGTGTCTTTGAATGGCGGAACCTTAAATACCCGTTACTCTATTGGATTAGGGTATTTTAATCAGGATGGTATTGTTGGTGGGTCAAAGTCTCATTTTGACCGATATAATGCCCGTCTTAATTTTTCAACTGACCTTTCCGATAAACTAAAATTGAATTCCGTGCTTTTGTTTTCAACGGAAGGCAGAAATACCCTGCCTGAAAATGGCATTGGTTCTGTATTGTACAATGCAATTAATGCCTTCCCAACCGAACCCGTAATTTCTCCAATGGGGAATTATTCTTACATGGAAGAAGTGAGCGACATCATTAATCCGGTGGCTCAAATCATGAACACGTACAACTGGAATCAAGCGCAAAAATTCGTAGGAAAGGAAGAGTTTGTTTATAAACCGCTTTCCTACTTAACTGTAACGAATCGCTTTAATTATAATGTTTCTTTGGTGGATTCAAAGGTGTTCTCTCCCTTAGTATGGTACGGCGATGGAAAATATGCCAATACGGCCCTTAATGCGCAATTAGAATCACCTACGGTTGAACTTACGCCAGGTTTTGAAATTGACCGAGGAGCAGCGATTTATGAAGAACGTAATACGTTTAGTGATTTATCCTACGAAGGATTTGCAAATTACGATCAAGTGTTTAAAACGGATCATCAGGTTAAAGCAACGGCAGGGGTTACGATTTTTCAACGGGATGGAAAATCCCTCAATGGCGTAGCGTATGGAGTCCCAAATAATGATGTGAATTATGCGGATATTTCTGCCAACACTACACAAGGAGGTTATTTAAACAATACCGGTTCTTGGGAATTCACGGAGCGATTGGTTTCTGTGTTCATGCGCGCGGAATATGGATTCAAAGAGAAGTACTTAGTTTCCATGGTGGTGCGTAGAGATGGCTCTAGTAAATTCGGACCAAATAGCCGCTTTGGAACCTTCCCATCCATGTCTGCAGGGTGGTTAATTTCAGAAGAGAAATTCTTCAAATTCAAACCAATCGACTTATGTAAATTGAGAGTAAGCTACGGGATTTCTGGAAATGATCAGATTCCAAATTTCGCATACCGTGCATTACTCAATGGCGAAGGGGTTTACGTGTTTGATGACGTCATTACGCAAGGTGTAGCAATCGGTCGTCCTGCTAATCCAGATTTGAAATGGGAAACGACTCGTCAATTAAACATTGGCCTTGACCTTTCTTTTTGGAAGAAACTTTCTGTTACTACCAATTACTTTATAAAAAACACCTACGACCTATTATTTCAACCAGATGTTTCCGCATTAATGGGCTCTTATGGTCCAGGAGGTTACCCTCCGGTAATTAATGCCGGAAATGTATCCAATAAAGGGTGGGAAATTGAATTAGGATACCGTTCCGATCGAACCAAAGATTTCCTATACGAGGCAAATTGGAACTTTACCGCAGTTAATAATAAAGTTACGGCGGTTCCAACAGGAGTTGATTATTTGCCAGGAGCTGCCTTTAGCGTGGGAGGCGATGTAGCTACACGTTTTCAGAAAGGATACGAAATCGGATATTTCTTTGGCTATCAAACCGCAGGCATTTATCAATCACAAGAAGAAATTGATAATGCAGCCGTAGTTCAAGAGGGTGCTAAGCCAGGAGATTTAATTTTCGTGGATCAAGATGGAGACGGCGTTATTAGCTTTACAGATGATAGTGACAAAACCTATTTAGGTTCGGCAATTCCTGATTTCACCATGGGCTTTAATCTTTCAGGAAGCTATAAAGGGTTTGATATTTCAGCAAATTTTTATGCGTCTATTGGCAATGAAATCATCCGTAATTACGAACGTCAACAACCGTATGCAAATCAAATGAGCTATGTTATTGATCGCTGGGTGGGGTCTGAAAGCTCCTTTGATGTTCCACGTCAAACCACAGAGCCTACGCGAAACAATGTATTCTCCTCTTTTTATGTGGAAGACGGGTCGTTCTTACGCTTGCGAAACCTTCAAATAGGGTATGCTTTTTCTAAAGATTGGTTACGTAAAATCAAAATGGAACAACTTCGTGTTTATGTTGCGGCAAACAACTTATTAACACTAACAAGATACATGGGCTATGATCCAGATTTAGGTTCAACGAGTGCATTATCTGCGGGAGTAGATTATGGATTATATCCACAAGCTAAAACCGTAATGGTAGGATTACAATTTAAATTTTAATCGATGAAGAATATTAAACGTTTGTTGATTTTGGGATTGGTATTGGCGGGGATTTTTTCATGTAAAAAGTTCCTGACCGTTGACCCGCCGTATACCCAAGATGCGGAAAATTATTTTAAAACTCCGGAAGATTATGACCGAGCCTTAGTTGGTGCGTATGATTTACTGCAAACTTCATTCATGTCCCTTTGGATTGGAGAAATAGCTTCTGATAATGCAATTGCCGGAGGTGAAAGCGCAAACGACTCGCAAGGACTTCATCAAATCGATGCCATGAACCATGGGGGAGTTAATAACGATTTACGCAGTGTTTTTCGTTGGAACTACGTCGGTATTTCGCGGGCGAATTATATTTTAGAAAACAAAGACAATATCGATTTCCCTGAGAAAGCACATATTTTAGCTGAAGCTAAATTTCTTAGGGCATATTATTATTTTGAACTTGTAAAGTTCTTTGGTGATGTTCCTTTGGTGATTGATAAGCGGCTTGGTATTGAAGAAGTTCGCACGATTGATCGGTCACCCAAAGCGGACGTATATGCGCAGATTGAAAAGGATTTAAAAGAGGCATATCCCGTTTTGAATCCGGTTGCAGGCCAAAAAGGAAGAGCGACCAAAGGGGCTGCTCAAGCCTTATTAGGGAAGGTGTATTTATATCAAAGCAAATGGACAGAGGCAGACGATATGTTTGACGACGTAATTGCGAGTGGACTTTACAGCCTTCATCCTTCCTACACTGAGTTGTTTGATGTTGCACACGAAAACAACACAGAAACAGTATTTGATATTCAGTACTCTGGCTTAGAAGGTGGGGGTTACGGATGTTTAGTTTGCTTAGAAGGCAACGCTGCTCCAGGTTTTCAAGGCATTCGACAATATAATGGTCCGGTATATGGAGACGGGAACAGTTACAACCTGCCAACCCAAGACCTATATAACTTCTTCCCCGCTGGAGATCCGCGCCGGGCAGCTACTATTTTAGATATTGAAGCATTTATCGCCGCACAACCCAATCCAAGCGCAATTACTTATGCCATTGGTGCTGGAGGACACACCGGATATTACAACAATAAATACATCAAACGTCAAGGAGAAATTGGCCTGCCTGATAATGATTTGACAAGTCCTGTAAATTATCGTGTGATTCGCTATGCCGATGTGTTATTAATGTCTGCAGAAGCAAATTATCATTTAGGTAATACCGCCATTGCACAAACCTATGTGAATCAAATCCGCTCGCGCGTTTCAATTCCAGGAGTTTCAGTAAATTCGTTGGATAAGATTTATAATGAGCGCCGCTTTGAATTATCTGGTGAAGGACATCGCTTTTTTGATTTAGTAAGAACAGGTAAAGCGGCGACAGCCATTCCTGGATTCATCTCAGGGAAACATGAAGTATTCCCGATTCCACAAGTAGAAATAGATTTAGCGGGAGGTCGTTGGCCACAAAACCCCGGATATTAATAGCATCAACCATGAAAAATAACCTTATCATTTTATTCTTGGCATGTACAGCCTTGATGTCGTGTAAGAAAGTTCGTCCAACCTTAGGCGATCCGCCAAGTCAAACGGATGCTGCATTTACAGCAGTTCCTTCTGATTCTAATGCCAATATTATTCAGCTTACGGCGAGCAACCCGAATTTAGTGTGTCGTTGGGATTTTGGAAATGGGGTGAAAGGAGAAGGCGTTGAAGTTGCGGCAACGTATCCCTATGCCGGCACCTATACAATTACACTTACAGTGTTTAACAAAGGCGGCAGCCGATCGTCTACACAGCAAGTGGTTATAGCTCAAACCGATTTGTCTTTACTAGATAATCCGTTTTACAACAAACTAACGGGTGGGGCTAATGGTCCAGGTTATAAAACATGGGTGATTGATTCTGTTTTAAGTGGTCACCTTGGCGTAGGTCCTGATCCAGAAAGTCCATTGGGAGCTACACCCGAATGGTGGGCTGCTGGTGCAAATGAGAAACCCGGATGCGGTTTATACAACGACAAATATGTGTTTCATTTAAATGCCTTTAAGTTTGATATGATTACCAACGGAGATGTCTATGTTCACAATTCAATTGCTGCAAGTTTTCCTGGTTCTTTTGAAAATCTAGCTGATTTTACCGCGCCTTATCCGAATCAAATGGACAAGTCTTGGAATTTGGTTGAAGGTGCAGAGAACACCATAACCATTTCAAATGGTGCCTTCATTGGGTTTTATACGGGCGTTAATACCTATCGTATTTTGGAATTGACAGACTCAACGATGTACTTACAATACGGACATCACTTGGGTGGATTAAATTGGTATCTTAAATTAAAAACTGAATAATAATATCATGAAAAACTTAGTTATGCTACTTTCCATTTTAGTTATTTTGGCTGCTTGTCAAAAGGATAATTATATACCTAAGGATATAGTTTTACCTTCGAATCTGCAGGTAACATTGGATATTAATTCAGCAACCGTGGATGTTACAGCCCATGCGGATTCGGCGAATTTCTACATTTTCACCTTTTATGAAAATGGCGACTCTACTATGATAAAATCCAATGCGGGTGTGGCAACACATACGTATTCGACATCAGGTGAGTATTCGGTTAAAACCGTTGCCTATACGACGTCGGAACATTTTATTACGGAAACCGATGTATTTGAAATCAACCTGAACCTGGGCGGTACGGGCGCACCAACAAGTGGCCCAACAAGCCCCATGAGCTACAATGGGTATACCTTAGTTTGGCACGATGAATTTAATGGGAATGCCCTCTCTGCGGATTGGGTACATGAAACGGGCAATGGTAATTGGGGATGGGGTAACAATGAACTTCAATATTACACCAGTCAAAATACTACGGTTTCTGGCGGCGTACTTCAGATAACCGCTAAACAAGAAGCGATGGGCGGACAAAATTACACCTCAAGTCGTATTAAAACACAAGGCATTCAATCTTGGAAATATGGGCGCATTGATATACGCGCAGCATTACCAAAGGGTCAAGGCATTTGGCCTGCCTTGTGGATGTTAGGAGACAACATCACATCGGTTAGTTGGCCTGCCTGTGGGGAGATAGATATTATGGAAATGATTGGTGGAGCTGGTAACAATGACAAAACGGTTCACGGAACGGCCCATTGGAGCGATAATGGTTCACATGCACAATTTGGGGATAGTTATACCTTAAATTCAGGGATTTTTGCGGATGAATTTCATGTGTTTTCTATCGTTTGGAATGCAAATAGCATTACCTGGTTAGTAGATAATACCGTGTATAATACCATGAGTACCACCCCAGCACAATTGGCTGAATTTCAAGAAAAGTTCTTCTTGATTTTCAATGTAGCGGTTGGTGGTAATTGGCCAGGAAATCCAGATGCAACTACACAACTTCCTCAAACGATGTACGTGGATTATGTGCGCGTTTTTCAATAGTGTATTGCGATGAAAAAACTCTTGTTTTTTTTGTGCCTTGGTGCATTAGCCTCATGTGTAGTTACAAGAAATGAACATGCAACTGCGCGTACAAACTTAACCTTAGAAGAAAAGGTAGGACAAACATGTCAAATTACCTTGGATGCCGTTGCACAAACAGATGGGCAAGGCAGAACCTTGGTTCCGCTTAAATTGGACACAAATAAACTCACAGAAGCCCTTGTTAAATACAAAGTAGGTTCAATCCTTAACGTGAGTTGGCACACGCTAACCCGAGCGCAATGGCAAGAAATTACACAAACCATTCAATCGTATTATACTTCGGGTAGAATTAAGGTGCCAGTACTTTATGGTATTGATGCCATTCACGGGGTGAATTATACCCAAGGAGCAACCTTGTTTCCTCAAGAAATTGGGTTGGCAGCTACGTGGAATCCAACTTTAGCGCAAGAATTTGGCCGAATTACGGCCTATGAAACCAGAGCATCAGGCATTCCTTGGAATTTTTCTCCAGTGTTAGATTTAGGAAGAAACCCTCTCTGGTCAAGAACTTTTGAAACGCTGGGTGAGGACCCATATTTGGTTTCAGAAATGGGAGCAGCCATCATTAAAGGGTATCAAGGAATTAATCCGCGCGTAATTGATTCGGTACATGTGCTATCGTGTATGAAACACTTTGTTGGGTATAGTGCCGCTGCCAGTGGACGTGATCGCACCCCTGCTTGGATTCCAGATAAATACATGAAGGAGTTGTATTTACCTTCATTTAAATCAGCCGTTCAAGCCGGCGCTCAAACGGTAATGATCAACAGTGGAACGGTAAATGGTATTCCAGGTCACATTAATAAATCCCTAATTCAACACACACTTAAGGACGAGTGGAAATTCCCGGGATTTGCCGTTTCGGATTGGGAAGACTTTAACATGCTGCATACAGTACATCGCGTTGCCCCGCACCTAAAAACAGCTTACGAAAAAGCCTTTAATGCAGGCGTAGACATGAGTATGGTTCCACTCTCTCCAGACTATAAAACCTATTGTGAACTCATGTTACAATCCGTTAAAGACGGTAACATTACGTCCGAGCGATTGGATGACGCAGTGAATCGAATATACCGAACAAAAGAAGTCGTTGGTTTATTTGACTTGCATCAACCCGTACTTTCAAGTTATACTGCCTTTGGTTCTACACAGCATAAAAACGCGTCTAAACAAGCGGCACTAGAATCTATTACCTTGTTGAAGAATGATGGAATCCTGCCTTTAAAAACAAACGCCAAGTTTCTAGTGGCTGGCCCATGCGCAGACAACCTGGTTTACCTAAACGGTGCGTGGTCACATACCTGGCAAGGGATGGATACTTCGTTTAATACAAAAGGATGCAAAACCATTGTTCAGGCACTTCAGGAAAAATATGGAGAACAATGCCTGTTTTCAAAGGGTGTAGAATTATTTAAAGAAAAGGAAATTGAACAATCACGATTTACATCCCTTGATGACTACATCAAAAAGCTAGATGAGGTAGAAACAGTGGTTTTATGTTTAGGCGAGGTTCCGGCGACAGAAAAACCTGGCGACATTCGCAGTTTGCACTTAGATTCCAAACAGCTTGAATTGGCAAAAATGGCCTATGCTAAGCACAAAAATGTAATCATTGTATTGGTGGAGGGACGGCCGCGCATCATTCGAGATATCGTTGACCCTGCCGGAGCCATTGTTCAATGCTATTTACCGGGAGATTATGGGGCGGAGGCTTTAGTGGAGTTGTTGTCAGGTGAAAAAAACTTTAGTGGAAAGCTTCCATATACGTATCCGAAATATGATGGTGTAATCGAGTTTTATGACCGTCCTCGCAGCGTGGATCGTTCCAATGTTGGTGACTATGCCGCGTTTAATCCGGAATGGCCTTTTGGATTCGGGTTACATTATGGGGAAGTGAGTTACGAGCATTTAAAAAGCAATGAGGTATTGAGTGGGAATTCGCCTTGGGAAATTACCGTTGATGTGATCAATCAAAGCAATCGCGAAATAGATGAGGTTGTTCAGCTGTATGTTGGCGATGAATTCGCGAGTATGATACCTGCTGGAGAACAATTAAAACGCTTTCAAAAGGTAAAAATTCCTGCGGGACAAACTGTAGAAGTGCGTTTTGTGCTGAACAAAGAAGACTTAATGTTTGTGAATGAAGCAGGGGATTGGATATTCGAACCTGGTAAATTCAATTTCAGCATCGGAACTATGAAGGGATCCGTAGTTTTTAAGTAGGGCATTAAGTTGTTGATTTTGAAATAATTTGAATTATTTTAGGCTTATTGTAAAAATTACTATATTTACCCCATACAACCCTTAAATTATTTTAATGTTATGAAAAAATTATTACTTTTTCTTTTGCTTCCAATGGCTTTCAACGCGCAAGTTGTAGGTACGTGGAAACTTGCAAACCAAGCAGCTGCTATGGGCGTTGGTCCTTCTCAAGGTAGCATGCAGTGGTGGTCAAATGGCGTTGGAGACTTAACGACTCGAGCGTGTATGTTTGACGATTCTATTACGTTTAATGCGAATGGTACCATGATGCATTATATGGATGGTCAAACATGGTTAGAAGGATGGCAAGGTGCTAATCCTGATGCTTGTGGAACGCCAGTTGCTCCGCACAACGGTTCTAATCCTGCTACCTATGCGTATGACGGAACAAACAACACACTTTCTGTATACGGATTGGGTGCGCACATGGGCTTAGCTAAGGTGATTAATGGTTCAGAAATAAACAACCCATTAAATGCAGCGGATACGATTACTTATTTAACTGGATTGAGTAATGGTGGAAACACACTAACCCTAGATATCAACGTGGGTGCAAACTGGTGGAGATTCATTTACAACCGTACGCAATTAATCCCTGTAGCAAATTACAACGTAACGTTCCGTGTAGATATGGCACAATATGGTGGTAATACAGCGAATGGTGTATTCGTGAATGGTTCATTCAACGGATGGTGTGGTGCATGTAATCCAATGACAAATACAACCGGTACAATTTGGGAAGTTACCTTACCACTTGCGCCAAGTGCTATTGAATACAAGTTTACAGTGGATGGTTGGAACGACCAAGAAAATTTTACAGGTACAGAAGCATGTATTGATCCAATCAATGATGGTTTCTACAACCGTTACCATGTTGTTGCAGGGGACATTGCCTTAGCTCCAGTATGTTTTAACAGTTGTGATATTTGTACAAATGACATCACTTTCCGTGTAAACATGAATGATTATGTTAATGGAGGTGGGTCTACTGCACTAGGCGTGTTCTTAAACGGGACATTCAACGGATGGTGTGGATCTTGTACGCCAATGTCAGATATTGATATGGATGGTGTTTGGGAAGTTGTTGCGCCAATTGCAGCAGGTAACATCGAGTACAAATTTACAGTTGATGGTTGGAATGTTTCTGAGCAGTTTGTAGGTGGAGAAACATGTACAATTACCAATGGTGGATTTACAAACCGTGCCGGAACTGTAACTACAGATTCTACCTTAGCCGTAGTTTGTTGGGAAAGTTGTGTAGACTGTCCAGCTGGAATAGATGTGCTTAACGAGAACGGAATCGTTATCGCGCCAAACCCAGCAACAACAGCCTTGAATGTTTCTGCGAAATCAGAAATTCAAAGCGTTGCAATCTATGATGTAAATGGTCGTTTAGTTCAGTCTGTTGCAGTGAATGGAGCTTCTGCTTCTCTTAATGTATCAGGTATGAACCACGGACTATACTTAGTATCTGTAACTACAAACAAAGGGGTATATACCAAGCGAGTAATCGTTGAGTAATCAACTGATACCTTATAAGAATTTAAA
>CANHSL010000002.1 GCA_947463385.1 Flavobacteriales bacterium | reverse complement strand
TACTTAAGGTTGGGAAATAATGCCTAATCTGTTCCACTGCATTAAATCGTATCCTTTGTTTTGTCCATCATTCCGGCAAGGAAGTCACGCGCACGAAATAATTGTGCTTTTACTGTACCCAAGGGAAGATTTAATTCATCAGCGATTTCCTCGTAAGACAATTCTTCGAAATAGCGCTTTTCTACGAGTTGACGGTAGCGAGGTTTTAACTTACTCACCAGTAGACGCATGTGAATCACTTTTTGATCGTGCATCATCGATTCTTCTGGATTGTTCACTTGGGCTCTCGCATCAATCCGTATGGAACCTCCGTCTGAGGTTGCTATTCCTTGATCCATAGAAAGTACCTGAATGCGTTTCTTTCGAATAAAATCGATGCAATTATTTGAGGCTATTTTAAACAACCAGGTACTGAACGCAAAACTTGGAGAGTATTGGTCAATTCGATTAAAGGCTTTACCAAATGCCTCAATGGTAAGATCTTCCGCATCATCAGAATTCTTAACCATTTTAAGCATCATGAAATAAATAGATTCTCGGTAGCGATCCATTAAAGAAGCAAATGCCGCTTGATTTCCTTGTTTAGCACGTTCTACAAGCATTAAATCCTGCTTCGCTTTGTCCGACAGGTGTTCAAATTCTACCATTTATTCCTAGGTTTTCGATTCAATAACAAAAACACCATGGGTATGAACATCGCATAAAAGAAGTCCCAAAACGGAAAGAACCAAGCTAAGCTCTTTTCTTTCAATTTGAACAATCCCCTTCCTTGTATGAGCCATTTAGCGAGGATTAACCCGAAAAACAAGCCCAAGGAAACCCAAACCATGGTATTTGTCAGGAGCAAAGAAATGAAGGATATCAAAAGAAAAAACAAGCTCACTGGATATATTCCTAACAACGATTTTTTGATAACGTTATAATGCGAGGAGGTGCTGTAATGTCGACGTTTCTGAAATACCCACCGTTTCCATGTGGTTTCTGGGGCTGAAGGACAGAACGATTCTTCTTCAATTGAAATGGTATAATTTCGGTTCTTAGCAGCTTGTTGAATAAAGAGGTCGTCATCGCCAGACACTATATAGTAATGCGACTTAAACCCTCCTACCGATTCAAATGCTTTTCTGGAGTACGCTAGGTTTCTTCCAACGCCCATGTAAGGTAAGCCACTGAGAGCAAACGAAAAATAATTCAGTGCAATCCATGCCGTATCGTAGCGAACTAAGCGATTAAGAAAACCTTTTTGAGTGACGTATGGACCATAACCTAATACAATATCGGTGGAGGACGAAAAACCTTTAGCCATGGTTTTTAACCACTGTTTAGAGGTCGGTCTACAATCTGCATCGGTAAAAATAAAATGATCAAAACTCGCTGCACGTACGGCAAGGGTTAATGGTAATTTCTTTCCTGGGCGCAGGTGTTGATTCTTTTCGAGCTCTACTACATGCAGGTTTGGATACTGACGTTGATAAGCTTTTAACAACCACTTGCTGTCATCCATGGATTGATTATTCACCACAATTACCTCAAAGGTTGGATACTCTTGCTCAAGGATAAGCGGAATTAGTTCATACAAGTTCTCAGATTCATTTCTTGCAGCTACAATAACACTGAGCGGGGGCAGGTTTGTTTCAGGGGGTAGCGCCTTGGATTTAAAGAGTAAAAACCTAAGGTGAATCAGCAGGAGATACGCAAATTGTATTACCCATGCTGCAACAAACAAAATGAAAAGCCATTGGGTAAGTGATGCCATACTGTTTTGCTCCAAGTTCATACCATTTAATTCAAGTATGCAAAGATGGGGTGAGAACGTAAATAGCTGTATCTTTGAGTCGTGTTTTTATCAACACGCTTATGCACTTCGAAAAACTTCATACAGATACATCCACAAAGGCAAGGCTCGGCCGCCTGCATACGGATCACGGAACCATCGAAACACCGATATTCATGCCGGTTGGTACAGCAGCTACGGTAAAAGGGATTCATCAACAAGAACTTCGCGAAGACATTAAGGCACAAATCATCTTGGGGAACACCTACCATTTATATATGCGTCCTGGAATGGAAGTAATGGAAGCTGCCGGAGGTTTACACAAATTCATGAATTGGGAACGTCCAATTCTGACAGACAGCGGTGGGTATCAAGTATATTCTCTTGCCGGCACAAGGAAAATCATGGAAGAAGGGGTGAAATTCCAAAGTCATTTGGACGGGAGTTACCATGTTTTCACTCCTGAATTTGCTATAGACATCCAACGAACGATCGGGGCAGATATCATTATGGCCTTTGACGAATGTACGCCGTATCCGTGCGATTATGGCTACGCCAAAAACTCCTTGGCCTTAACCCATGCATGGCTAACCCGATGTTTTGATCAATTTGACAAAACGGCACCAAAATATGGGCATCAACAAACCTTATTTCCCATTGTACAAGGTTCCGTATATAAAGATTTACGGATAGAGTCCGCGGAATACATGTCTGATTTTGGGGACGTCGGCATCGCTATTGGAGGCTTATCCGTTGGCGAACCAGAACACGAGTTATATGAAATGACAAACATTGTAACGGATGTTTTGCCACATGAAAAGGCGCGCTATCTGATGGGTGTTGGAACTCCGTGGAATTTATTGGAATGCATTGGTCTTGGCATCGACATGTTCGATTGTGTACTACCCAGCAGAAATGCCCGTCATGGCTTACTCTATACCAAGGAGGGAACCATCAACATAAAGAACAAAAAGTGGGAGCTCGATTTTAGTCCAATCGACAGCAGCACAGGACTTTGGGCGGATCATGTGTATACGAAAGCCTATTTGCGTCATTTATTCAAAGCGCAAGAAAACCTGGGAATGCAAATTGCTACACTGCATAACCTCACCTTTTTTCTATCCTTAATGGAAGAGGCGCGAAGTAAAATTGCCACCGGTGAGTTCTTATCTTGGAAAAACGACTTAATTCCAATGCTAAAGCGCCGCTTATAATGCTCAGTATTCTTGACAAATACATAATTCGGAAGTTTCTAAGTACTTTCTTTTTCATGTTGGGAATCATCATGCTCTTTGCGATGGTGTTCGACATTTCGGAAAAACTAAGTGAATTCATCTCGAATAATGCTCCCGTTAGTGCTATAATTTTTGAATATTACTTAAGCTTCTTATTGTTTCATGGCAACATGTTCTCATCGATGATCATATTTATTTCGGTGATATGGTTTACGGCGAAACTTGCGCAAGACACCGAATTAATTCCGATGTGGTTTTCAGGAAAACCGATTTCTCGGTTCATAAGGCCGTATATGATTGCTGCCACCCTATTGATGTTACTTTCCTTATTACTAAATCACTTTATTGTCCCGAATGCGAACAAACTCAGGCTTGGTTTTGAAGAGAAATATTACCGGGATGTGATGATGGTTGAAAATTACCATGCGGATTATCCAGGAAATACCTCAGTATACTTTTCTAATTACACGAATGAGGCGGGGAAGGTAACTAATTTCGTTGTGCAACAGTGGGGTGATTCTAGTCAACCTATCTTTTTTTTAAAAGCAAACGAAGCTATTAATCGGCCAGGAACGACGCAATGGACCTTAAAAAATGTATACATCAAACAAATCAGTTTCCCAAAAGGCAAAGTAAAATACCGATCCAGTATGGATACCGTGCTTAGTTTTTCTATTGATGAAATGGCACAGCGAGAAAATGTAGCCGAAACCATGACATACCCTGAATTAGCTCAACTGATTAAACGAGAAAAAATGAAGGGTTCTTCGAGGGTGCCTTATTATGAAATCGAAATGCATCAACGAACATCTTATCCATTCGCTACGTATATTCTAACAATAATCGGTGTTTCGGTTGCTTCACGCAAAAAGCGAGGCGGAATTGGATTAAACATAGCCATTGGGCTCGGATTTGTATTTGTTTACATTTTTGCCATGAAAGTAATGGCTGTTGCTGCATTGAATGTTGGTCTACCGGCCTTTATCGCTGTATGGACGCCGAATTTACTCTTTGGTATCATTGCATTTTTTCTATACCGAACGGCTCAAAAATAACTAGTAACTAAGTAGTTACGCTTAGCCTCATCCACAAAACTGCTTAAACACACCCACGTAACAAGGTGTAATTTGCGCACAAGTTGAATTAGAATTCACCCACCTTTTTAAATGGTCTTCATCTTTGTCTCAGAAACCACTTAAAAAAAATAAAAATGAAAAATAAAATCAACTTAAGCATCCTATTAACCGGGTTAATCGGAATTAGCAGTTTTACTGCAGAAGCACAAAGCGCTCGTGTTTGGGCTCGAATCTCAGACCGTCAAAGCACACCACGTGTATTAGAAAACGGAACCATTGGATCAACGAACCCTTCGTTTGCGAATGCATTAAACCAATTAGGTGTTACGGACGTGCATCAAGCGCTTTCAAATTCAAAAAATGAAAAATTACAAGGTGTTTATGAATTCAATTGTTCATGTGACGCTGCAAGTTTAGAAAACACCTTGAAAAATTTTCCAGGTGTTGTTGCAGAAATTGAGCGCGCACCGGAATACAAAACACTTTACGTACCAAATGATTATAATGCGGTCTTCGGAACCAATTACGCACTAGACCTAATTAAAGCCCCACAAGCTTGGAATCAAACGCAGTCAAATGCAGGAATCATAGTTGGTATCAGCGATGAAAACCTAAATCCTTACCACGAAGAACTCGCAGGAAAAATCACATATTACGATTACCATAATACCTTACCTTCTGAACACGGAACTGCCGTAGCGATCATTGCTGCAGGGAAAACAGACAATCAAGTTGGAGTGAGTTCTATTGGCTTTAATTCGTCCATCGCTTTTTATGAAATGAACTTTAATCAACTCCTTGCAGCTACCAATGCAGGTATTGATGTAATCAATGTGAGTTGGTTCTCGGGTTGTACATTCAGTCAATTCGAACAAGATGTAATCGATGAAGTATATGCAAATGGTACGTTTATCGTTGCAGCAGCAGGGAACGGAACTACCTGCGGTGATCCTTCCTCAATGGCTTATCCAGCTTCTTATAATCACGTGTTTTCAGTAACGAGCATTGGGGAATTTGATAATCACGAGGAGAACATTGGAGACCCACACACAACACACCAACACAACAGTGCCGTTGACTTAGCTGCGCCGGGGTATAAAGTAAACATTTCAGATTCTCCGGTAAATTACTTGACTTCATCTGGTTCTTCTTATGCCGCACCCTTTGTAACAGGAACTATTGCCCTTATGCTTAGTGTAAATCCATGTTTAGACAATGATGAAATCGAACAAATTTTAAAGAATAGTTCAAATAACATTGACGCTCATAATCAAGACTATATCGGTATGATTGGCGTTGGGAGATTGAATGCGAATGCAGCTGTTTCTATGGCTCTAGCAACTCAAAACAATATGGATGTAGTAGCATATGTTACCAACGGATGTACTGAAGGAAATGGAGCAGTGACTATTTCACCGTCTCAAGGTCAAGAGCCGTATCAAGTAAATACAAGTAATGGTCAAGCTGAGTTTTTCTTTGGTGACTTAACATCAGGAACATATACGTATCAAATTACAGATGCCCATGGATGTGTAGTAACAACAACGGCAACAGTAAACAATGGTGCGCCAGTAATTGAAAACTCCCTTTCGAATAATGTAAGTTGTAATGGAGGAACAAATGGATCGGTGAGCTTGGTTGTTAATAATGGGAACCCAACCTATACATACAACTGGAGCAACGGTGCTACAACAGAAAGCCTTACGGAATTGACAGCTGGAACCTATTCTGTTCAAATCACAGATGCCAACGGATGCACCACAAGTGGTTCTTATGACATCACTGAACCGACAGCAATAGACTTGAACCCAACCACAACCGCTGATTTAGGGAATAACGAGGGAAGCATTGACTTGAACATTACGGGAGGAACGCCAGGGTATACTTTTGAATGGTCAAATGGAGCAACCACAGAGGACCTTAGTGACCTGAGCGCAGGAATCTATACGGTATTCGTTACAGACTTGAACGGTTGTACGGCTGAGATATCCACAGAGGTACTTAACGAAAGTAACGCAAACACTTCTACCCTACAGGATATCGCGTTAAATGTTTATCCAAATCCATCTTATGGAAACGTTAAAATCTCGTGGAAAGGTTCAGGTATGAAACTTAGTGTAATTGAGCAAAGCGGACGAGTAGTGATGAATCGATCAATACAAAACTACCAAACGATTATGTTAACTGATTTGGAAGCGGGCATGTACATGGTAACCATCAAATCTACGAATGGGTCTACCGCGACAAAACAACTCATCGTACTTTAAGCAACACAAATAATATCAAACAAAAAAGGGGCCGAGGCCCCTTTTTTATTTTAGTATAAATCGTTCTATCGATATAAGGTACGCTTAACCGCTTTGATCAGGCGATCCACATTCGGAAGGGCCTCATCAATTAAGGTCGGAGAAAACGCGAACGGCGTGTCGGTTTGTGTTACCCGTTCTACCGGAGCATCCAAGTAATCAAAGGCATAGCGTTGCAAGTGGTAAGCGATTTCCGAAGAAATACTAGCCAAAGGCCAAGATTCTTCAAGTACCACGCACCGATTAGTTTTCTTAATTGATTCAACGATTGTATGATAATCCAATGGGCGAATCGTACGAAGATCAATGATCTCGACATTAATATTTTCTTTTGCCAATTCTTCTGCCGCAGCATACGCCACTTTAATGATTTTACCAAACGAAACAATGGTCACATCAGTTCCTTTACGTTTTACATCTGCTACTCCGATTGGAATGATGTATTCTCCTTCGGGAACGTCTCCTTTATCACCATACATTTTTTCTGATTCCAAAAAGACCACAGGATCTTCATCTCGAATGGCAGCTTTTAACAAGCCTTTCGCATCCGCAGGATTAGATGGAGTAATAACTTTTAAGCCTGGAACATGGGCGTAAAATGCTTCGAAACTTTGGGAATGGGTAGCTGCTAGCTGTCCTGCCGTTCCATTTCCACCGCGAAATACAATTGGACAATGATATTGTCCTCCAGACATTTGCAACATTTTCGCTGCCGAATTAATAATTTGGTCTGCCGCAAGAATTGCGAAATTCCAAGTCATAAATTCAACGATTGGACGCAAACCATTCATGGATGCACCCACAGCAATTCCTGCAAAGCCCAATTCAGCGATTGGCGTATCTATAACGCGTTTCGGACCAAATTCATCTAGCATTCCTTGGGAAACCTTGTATGCACCGTTATATTCGGCGACTTCTTCTCCAAGCAGAAATACAGAAGAATCTCTTCTCATTTCTTCGGACATTGCTTCTCTTAAAGCTTCTCGAAACTGAATTGTTTTCATGTTAAAGGTAAAATGTTGTAAACGAGGTGCAAAGTTAATAAACGAGTCTATAAAAATAAACTAAGCGGCGAATAATCTGCCCACTTTCGATTTATTGAATACAGTTTCAGCATAATCCAAGGTAACATGGAACTTTTTCTTGTTCGAAGAAGGGAATTCATACATCGCATCCATGAAAATTGCTTCACAAATAGAACGCAATCCACGGGCGCCTAATTCAAATTCAATGGCCTTATCAACGATAAAATCCAAAACGGCTTGGTCAAAGGTCAGGCGAATACCGTCTAATTCAAATACTTTTACAAACTGTTTCATCAAGGCATTTTTAGGTTCCGTCAAGATGCGGCGCAACGCAGCGCGATCTAGAGGAAGTAAATGACTCAAAACAGGGAAACGACCAATTAACTCTGGGATTAATCCATATGCTTTTAAGTCTGTGGGCGATATATAACTTAGAAGGTCGATTTTCTCAATGTTCGGTTGATCTTTAGAGGAAAAACCAATGGTAGACTTATTCACACGATTCGCAATTAATTTCTCTATCCCATCAAAAGCTCCTCCACAGATAAATAAAATGTTACGAGTATCTAATTGAATCAGTTTTTGTTCTGGATGTTTTCGACCTCCTTGCGGTGGAACATTAACAATGGTGCCTTCAAGCAATTTCAATAAAGCTTGCTGCACCCCTTCTCCTGAAACATCACGTGTGATTGATGGATTATCTTTTTTACGGGCAATTTTATCAATTTCATCAATAAACACAATACCGCGCTGCGCTTTCTCAACATTGTAATCAGCGGCTTGAAGCAATCGTGTTAGGATGGTTTCTACATCTTCTCCGACATATCCTGCCTCGGTTAATACCGTTGCATCGGCTATACAAAACGGTACATCCAATAAATTTGCGATCGTTTTGGCTAACAACGTTTTACCTGTTCCAGTTCTACCTACAAGAACGATGTTTGATTTCTCAATTTGTACATCAGATTCCGTTAGGTTCGCTTCAATTCGCTTGTAATGGTTATAAACGGCCACACTCAACACCTTTTTCGCTTCGTCTTGCCCTATTACATATTCATCTAATTTAGCGCTCAACTCCTTCGGCTTTAGTGCACTGAATGAAGTTGTAACGGTTGTTGATTCAGTTGAGGTTCTGCTCAGCTCACTATCCACAATGCGCTTTGCTTGAATAACACATTCGTCACATATGACCGCTGAAGCACCAGAAACTAAAACGTGCGGATGAATTATTTCATTTCCACAAAAGGAACATTCTCGTTTAGAGGCCATCTTATTTAGGATTTCTCAACAACACCTCATCCACCATGCCATATGCTTTTGCTTCCTCTGATGTCATCCAATAATCACGGTCTGAATCTTGCCAAACCTTTTCGTAGTCTTGTTTAGAGTGCGTAGCGATAATATCGTACAATTCCTTCTTTAATTTCTGAATCTCACGGGCTGTAATTTCAATGTCTGATGCTTGTCCCTGAGCACCTCCTAGGGGCTGGTGAATCATAACACGCGCATGTTTCAAGGCACTGCGTTTTCCTTCAGCTCCCGCACACAACAATACCGCACCCATTGATGCTGCAATACCTGTGCATATCGTTGCCACGTCCGGACGGATGTATTGCATCGTATCATAAATCCCAAGACCGGCATACACGGATCCACCGGGAGAATTCATGTAGATTTGAATGTCTTTTTTCGCATCCAACGACTCCAAGAACAATAATTGTGCGTTGATGATGTTTGCGACCTGGTCGTTAATCCCTGTTCCAAGAAAGATAATTCTATCCATCATTAAACGAGAGAAAACATCCATTTGTGTCATATTCATTGGACGCTCTTCGATAATATAAGGCGTCATTGACGATTCTATAAAATGCCCAAGGTGCATACTGTTCAACCCTACATGTTTTGTAGCGTATTTTAAAAATTCTTGTCCTTCGTTCATATGTGATTTGATTATTTTCCAAAATTAACCAAAACACGCCACAATTTCACATCTATGTTTCTATTTTTACAGAAATGGTAACCCCTGATCGAATTCACAACGCGAAAATCATCTTTTCTCCCCTCAACTGGGGCATGGGGCATGTAAGCAGGTCACTGCCGATAATTGAACAATTATTGCGTCAAAACAATGTAATTACTGTATTCTGTAGTGCTCAACAAGAAGCGATTTATTCGTATTATTTTAATGACCTTCAGTTTATAAGGCATGATTCATATTCCTTTTCTTTTAGCAGTGAGGGATTTAAATTGGGAAGATTTATTAAGCAATTGCCCACCTTAATTAGGCAACATGTTAAAGAGCGTAATCGAATTAACGAATACCTAAATACTAATCCAACAGATTACGTTATAAGCGATCAGCGCTATGGATTTAGAGGTAAGCGTGGGTGTTCAATTTTTATTACGCATCAATGTACCCTTCCGCTACCTTGGTATTTAGCGCCTGGCCAATATATTAACCGATTCTTAATCAAACGCTTTGATGCAACTTGGATTTTAGACAATGAGAAGAAGCGCTTTGCTGGAAAACTTTCTAAAAAATTCAACGAAACGCAACATTATATTGGTACAAAATCGAGGTTCCAATTGGAAAGCAATTCGGGCAAAACTGAAAAAAAACTTAAGGTGTTGCTTTTTAATGGTCCCTTTGAATTCCAAGCGATACTGCTTAATGCCTTTAAAGCCGAATTAGATCAATTTGATGTAATTATTGGGGCAAACGCTGAGTTGATTAATGATTCACGTTGCATTAACTCATGGAGTGAAGCAGATGAGGCATTAAGCGCAGCTGCTGTCATCTATAGTTTTTGCGGTTACACTACCTTAATGGATGTTATTTGTTTAGAATGTGAATGGCGTTGTATCCCTACCCCTGGCCAATGGGAGCAACTTTATTTGCATAAAAAAACCCTGACCTAGGCCAGGGTTTAAAGGTATCTAAGGATCTAATTAGTTCACAGCTGCGCTGAATGAAGCATCGCTCATGAATTTAATAAACTCGCGGTCTTTCGCTGCTTTCTCTTTATATTTTTTATCTTTAGAAATCGCAGATTTTAAATTACTAACTACCGCGTCAACGCCTGCATTTGAACGTGCTGCAATAATTGCTTTTAAATAATACCCATCTGCAGAGTCTTTATCTTTACTAGAAGAAAGTGTTTTGCTAGCTTCATCTAGGTTTCCGTTTAGCAACTGTGCAAGCGCTTTGTTAAAAGAAGCTTCTGAGCCACAAGAAGAAGCAGCTGCAGAATATTTACCTTCTAAAATCATAATCACTGCATTGTTGTAAGAAACCTCTGCGCTTTTATCTTTTACTTGAGAAAGCATTTTCTTAGCGGTAGCACGATCGCCTTGTGACATAGCTACTCCAGCTAAATTATTCTTTGTTTTGGAATTGTCTTTAACATTAAGCGCTTTTTCTAAGTTCGTTTTTGCTTTGGCTACGTTTCCTTGCATGTACGCAACTGCACCGGCGTTATTCAATGCACGAACATCCGAAGGATAAGCTAGGGCAGCAGCATCATAAATTTTTCCTTGCTCAGCTATGTCTTTTACTAAGGTAGAAGCAGTAAAAATCAATTCATCACCAGACATCTCTGCAGGTGAAGCAGCTGCTTTCGCACGCAACTCGTCGTCAGAAAGACCTTGCTCGGTGTAGTTAACTACAATCACAGCACGTCGAATTTTAGGAAACACCTCTTTTTCAAGTTGTGTAAAACCTTTCCCTAAGGCCACTAAATCTTTTTCACGTTGCTTAGGATCCGCTGACATGGTTAATACCCGAAGAAATAAATCTTTGTCCGCTTGTAGAATGCTTGCTGTTCGTTCCAACTCCACTTTAAATCCTTCAAAATCTTCACCTAAGGCAGCCGTTACATAATTCGTAGTATCAGCATACATGGTAAGTTTATTTTTTTTCATGAGATCCATGAACGCAGCACGGGTTGCTTTAGATCGTGTACCGGAAAGGTTATTGTTAAATGTTTCTTCACCGTCGGGAGAAGCATACCCTTTAACATCAATCGAGTTGATTTTGATTTTTGGATTAGATTGGGCTGCTTGAATCCAAGCAACTAAATCCGTAACATCCTTATCTTTCATTTCAGCTGCGCGCACATCAGATTTACCTTTTAAGTAATTTACTTCAGCAGCCACTGATTTTTCAAAAGATCTTGGGATAGTAGCTGTTTCCGTAAGCATTTTAAAGGTAGGTTGCACCAATAATGGAGTAATGATCGTTGCATCCGCTAATTTTGTTTCAGGAAGCGCTTCTTTTGTTTTTTCTTTGGTTCCTTTGAATACTTTACCTGTTAGTTTTAAATCTGCAGCCTCCATGGATGAATTGTATGCAACTGTTTCTGTAAATGTAGCCGTACCACCCGGTTTGAACGTGATTGTTTGACCATTTCCAGTTACTTTTTCACCTTGAATTTTCCACGTTGTAAGTTTTGTGTCTCCCAACATTGGCGTGATTTCTGCGCTTACTTTTTTCTTTATTCCTTTAGGTGGAATATTTACTGTTACCGTAATCGCAACACTATCACCGTGTAACTCTAATGGATTCGGCGTTGTGGAATAGGACAACTCCTTTAATTGATCGCAACTTGTTACGCTTAATGCAGCAAATCCAAGGAATAGAACGTTGTAAAAATTAAATTTCATAGTTTATTTGATTTATGCAGGTCAAATTTAACTAAATAATTAAACAAATCAAATATTTAGTGATTCAACCAATTCAAGTAGCGGCCAATATACAAAGGGACGCTTATTCCATTCAGGATGAGGCAAGGTTAATTCGGGGCTTTCTAACGAAATTTTATTATAAAAAATCAGGTCGATATCAATAACTCGATCTTCATAGACTTGATTGATTGACTTTTTAGTACGACCGAACACCTGTTCAATAGATTTTAAGCGATGGAGCAACACGAGCGGTTCAAGCGTTGTAGTTACTTTTATACAGATATTACAAAAATGGTTTTCAGAATCAAAACCCATCGGTTCCGAATAAAAAAAGGAAGAGTTCCCAATAAGGTTGATATTGTGTGCACTCATGGTTTCAATGGCCTGCGTAATTTGGGACTCTCGGTCGCCTAAATTAGAACCCAAAGACAAAAATGCAACGTTTACTTTTTCCATTGAAAACTCTGCATCATTCGATCCAGGTCTACTTTGAGATAATCCAAGGTAGGGCGTAGACTGTCATAATTTGGTCGGCAATTCAATAAGATCTCTCCTCGTACAAACCGTGAAGTTGAATCGGTTAAATAGAATTGATAATTCGTAGCCACATTGCCTTTAAGGGTGAAAAAAGTCCCAAACACTCTTTTATTATGATCGATTAATTGATCAAAATCGATACGATCCGCTTTGATTTTATGCTCATCCACCAAATCATTTGCTGCATTAATTAAGGTAATCAAGGAATCCTTTGAATTGAAACGTTTTTGGTAAACAAGCAAGGTTCCATTAATTGGACCTAAATCAAACTCTTGGAAGCCGTATCGTTGATCCCCAAGGTTTTGACGTAACGCATATAAATTTGAAATATCGAATTGATAATCAAACATCGGGTTTTTTACTTGGAAATTTGAATACTGATGGTCAGGGAAATCAGTTCGCAAGTAACACAAGGGTTTAGGCACAGGTTTTTTATCGTTACAAGAAACGAATAAAAAAGCCCAAACAGCTAAGCATAAAATTAAAGTAGCTGAACTTTTACCCATTTAATTCTTCGTTTATCGGATGAAATTACTGAAAGTTTAAAATTCCCTTGGGTAATTGATTCTTTGTTTTTAAGGATTCTACCGGACTGTTCCACAATGAATCCACCTATGGTTTCTGAATCCCCTTTATCCCGTTCAAATTCTTCTCCTTCAATTTCTAAAATCTTGTAAAAATCCTTCAATGAAGTTCGGCCTTCAAAAGCAAAAGAACCATCCTCCATCTTTTTATAATCCACTTGGTCGTCATCGAATTCATCGGTAATGTCGCCAACAATTTCTTCCAAAATATCCTCCAGTGTAACAATCCCGCTTGCTCCTCCATACTCATCTACAACTACAGCTAAATGCATTTTCATACCACGGAACTCTTGCAAGAGGTCATCTATTTTCTTGTTTTCAGGGATAAAGAATGGTTTGCGTATAAGATCCAACCAAGGAAACTCATCTGTTTCTTTCAGATGTGGCAATAAGTCTTTTATGTATAAAATCCCTATCACATTATCTGCACTTTCCTTATGAATAGGAATGCGAGAATAACCAAATTCCAAGACAAATTCGATCACCTTAGAAAAAGGTATATTGTTTGGAATCGAGGACATTTCAATCCGAGGTGTCATAATTTGAACAGCCTCTGTTTTTCCCAATTTCACAATCCCTTCCAAGAGTTTTTGTTCATCTCCGGAGGAATTCTCATCGCTTGTAATGGCAATCGCTTGCTCCAATTCATCGGATGAAATTCGAACATTCTTACCTCCGATTCTACCAATGAAACTTGTTCCGTTCACTAAGAGCGCTTTTAACCATGAAATTGGCGGTGTTTTTCGAATAACATCGATTGGAAGCGCCATAAATCGGGTGACTTTTGACGCGTTGTTCGCTCCGTAAATCTTAGGGATTACCTCTCCCGTAATCAAAATCAATAAGGTGATTCCAAAAATTTCGACCAGTAATTTCGATACTTCGCTGTAGCCTTCCATCATCTTATTTAGGATGAGGGTGGATAAGATTACTATGCCAACGTTCACGAAATTGATGGAAATCAAAAGCAATGCAATAAGCTCCCTTGGTTTGGATAGAAGGTCAAGGATAATCTTGGATATCCGAGAATTCTCAGACTTCAAGCGGGCTTTTTCCTGTGGATTCAGTGAAAAAAATGCAGATTCAGAGCTAGTGGTTATAGCTGCCAAAATGAGCAGAAATACAATAATTGAAGTGTAAATAGTTTCCGTATTTGTCCACAATACTTGGGCCAACAACGGCCTTATGGGGGAAGGGTCAGGCATACTAAAAATTAAAATGGAGTTTCATCTTCGGGTTTTGCGCTAAATCCGGCGGTATCTGAAGGCGGTGTTGAAGTCGAATCCTTTGGATACGGATTATTTGTCTTTGGCTCATTATCTGGCCTCGACAAAATGGTCATTTCCTCCCCAACTACTTCGGTAACATATCGGGTATTCCCTTCACGATCTTGATAGGAACGTTTTTTCAATTTACCTTCAACATATATTTTGGTTCCTTTGTGAAGGTATTTTTCTGCTACTTCCGCTAGACCTCTCCACAACACGATATCATGCCAATCGGTATTTTCTTTTTTCTCACCCGTTTGGCGATCTGTGTAGGATTCGGATGTAGCAATGGGAAAAGAAGCTAACACCCCTCCATTTTCGAAGTGACGAATTTCTGGATCTTTCCCTAAATTACCTATCAAAATGACCTTATTTACACTGCCACTCATTGCTGCTATTTTTGTCTAAATTACTATTTTTTTCCTTTGAACGAACGCTTCGCTTTGGACGAAGGCTGGTTTTCTGCGATAGTTAAACACTCCGCCAAGGTTAGGGTGCTGGGTTCAGTTCCTTTCGGTAATTTAAAATTATCCTTTCCGATTTTTAAATACGGACCGTATTTCCCATTTAATACTAAAACATCTGGTCGTTCCTCAAAAGACGCTAGGGTATTATTGGCTGCGCTTGTTTTTTTCTCTTGGATTAACTCAAGCGCGCGTTCATATGTCAACTCCATTAAATCTTCATCTTTCGGAATTGAAACAAACAATTTTCCTAATTGAACATAGGGACCAAACCTTCCCGTGTTCACCTTTACCACCTCACCATCTAATTCACCAACAATTCGAGGTAATTTAAATAATTCCAACGCTTCTTCAAGTGATACAGTAGCAATCGATTGACTTTTCATTAAGGAAGCAAAAACTGGTTTTTCTCCATCGACTTGTTCGTCCCCAATTTGAATCATCGCTCCAAATTTACCCATCCTAGCAATAACTTTTCGTCCTGATTTAGGGTCTATACCCAATTCTCTTTCTCCGGTAACGCGAGCAGAGGTTTCCATGGTTTCCTCCACTGTTGCATGAAATGGGGCGTAAAAAAGTTTTAACATTTCGTTCCATTTCACTTTCCCTTGAGCAATTTCATCGAAGGCTTCTTCTACACGCGCTGTAAATTGATAGTCCATGATTTTAGCAAACTGTTGCTCAAGAAAACTCGTAACAAGCACACCAATATCTGTTGGTACTAATCTATTTTTATCGGCCCCTACCGTTTCTGTTTTATCAAGCTTCGAAAGATCATTTCCCTTTAACTGAAACTGCACATACGGACGTTGTATTCCATCGCTTTCATTCTTAGCGACATACCCGCGTTTTTGAATTGTTGAAATCGTCGGTGCATAGGTTGATGGTCGTCCAATTCCTAGCTCTTCCATTTTCTTAACAAGACTTGCCTCAGAATACCTTGAAGGACTTCGTGTGAATCGTTGCGTTGATAATACATCAAGTACTTCAATGCGTTCACCTTTTTCAACTTTAGGTAACATGCCCTCCTCTTCTTCATCCTCCTCTAAGTTACTTACCGCATATACCTTCAAAAATCCATCAAATACGATAACCTCTCCCTTCGCCGTAAAAACTAAGTTGTCTGGTGCACCAGATAATTTAACTGTGGTTTTTTCAAGTTTCGCATGGGCCATTTGACTTGCCAAGGTTCGTTTTCGAATCAGGTCGTATAATTTTTGTTCATCTCGATTATCCGAAACTTGTACAGCCCCAAAATTTGATGGCCTAATCGCTTCGTGCGCTTCTTGAGCGGAAGCAGACTTGGTTGCATATTTTGAAGGATTAGAATAAGGCGCGCCATAGGATGAAACAATCTCATCTGCGGCCCCTTTCAGCGCGGTTTCCGATAAATTTGTAGAATCCGTTCTCATGTAGGTAATGTGTCCTGCTTCATATAACTTTTGCGCTACAGACATGGTTCTAGAAACCGAGAACCCTAACTTCACCGAGGCCTCCTGTTGTAAGGTAGAGGTAGTAAAGGGAGCAGAAGGTGTTCTTTTCGTTGGTTTCGTTTCTATGGAATCAACGGTTAAGCTTCTTCCTTTCATTGCATTTAAAAACTCCTCTACCCCAGTTGCATCTTTGAAATTATGATCTAATTCTGCATTAAGCGAACCGTTTTTTGACTTCAAATTAGCCACCGTCTTAAAAAATGAGTCGGCAAGAAATGACTGAATTTCTGCTTCACGCTCCGTAATTAGTCTTACAGCAACAGACTGAACCCTTCCGGCGGATAAGCTTGGACGTACTTTTCTCCATAAAACAGGCGACAACTCGAATCCGACAATACGGTCTAAAATTCTTCGCGCTTGTTGGGCATCTACTAGGTCTTGATCTATTTTCCGCGGATTTGCAATGGCCTTTTGAACTGCGGTTTTGGTAATTTCATTAAATGTAATGCGATGCGTATTTTCATGTTTTAACCCTAAGGTTTCAAATAAATGCCAGGAAATCGCCTCTCCTTCGCGGTCCTCATCCGTTGCGAGCCATATGTAATCGGCATTTTTAGCTAATTTCTTTAACTCAGCCACCAAGGGCTTCTTGTCAACAGACACTTCATAATTAGGTATGAATTCGTTGTCAATTTCCACCGATAATCCTTTCTTAGCTAAATCTCTAATGTGGCCAAAACTAGATTTCACGGTGTAATCTGCACCTAAATATCCTTCAATGGTTTTGGCTTTTGCCGGAGACTCAACGATGACTAAGTTTTTTGACATAGGGTTCAATATTTGGGACAAATTTATAACTAAAACCATGCAATGCACGGATTGTTTTTTTTAATTAGTTCTGACACTATATATTTAACCTATGGTTAAGGTACTTGATATTTTTTTTGTTAAATCAACTGAAATTATAAAACATGACATTTTGACACTGCACTATATTGTGGTAAATTTGTACCATGCAGCATGATAAAAAATCCAATGAACCTCTAACAGAGGACCGTCAAGGAGAAGTATTGTTACAAAATACCATTGACCCGAATACTACACAAAAGAAATTATACTTAGAAAGCTATGGCTGTCAGATGAATTTCTCTGATAGCGAAGTTGTTGCTTCAATCCTTGCACAAGATGGGTATGCTACCACGCGAAATATTGCTGAGGCAGACTTAGTGCTTATAAATACCTGCTCTATTCGAGAGAATGCGGAACAACGCGTAAGAAATAGACTGACAGAGTTCCAGCATCACAAACAGCAAAATCCAGAATTGGTGGTTGGCATATTAGGGTGTATGGCTGAGCGGCTCAAAAAGAACTTACTGGAAGAAGAAAAATTAGTAGATATTGTTGCCGGCCCAGATGCATACCGTGACTTACCGAACCTAATTTCGGAGGTTGGAACTGGACAAAAGGCTGTCAATGTGCTATTGTCAAGAGAAGAAACTTATGCAGATATTTCTCCTGTTCGATTAGATCAAGGGGGAATTTCTGCGTTTGTTACGATCATGCGTGGATGCGACAATATGTGTTCATTTTGTGTGGTACCCTTTACCCGAGGACGTGAACGATCTAGAGATCCGAAGTCGATTGTAGCAGAATGCCATGATTTATTCGATAAAGGATACCGTGAAGTAACCTTACTGGGGCAAAATGTTGATAGTTATCGTTGGAATTTAAGTTCTAAGGGAGAGCTAAAAAACCCAACGGAGGCCGCTATGAATTTTGCGCAACTCCTTCAAGCGGTTGCAAATGTTTCTCCCTTACTCAGGGTGCGATTTAGTACCTCCCATCCGAAGGATATGACTGATGACGTATTGGAAGTTATCGCATCAAACCACAATGTCTGCAATTACATTCATTTACCGGTGCAGTCTGGTAATACGGATGTATTGTACCGCATGAATCGTGGCTACTCAAGGGAATGGTATTTAGACCGCATAGCGGCGATTCACCGAATCATACCGAACTGTGCGATTTCGACGGACATCATTACCGGATTTTGCGGCGAAACGGATGCAGAACATCGCGATACAGTGTCACTGATGGAAAAGGTTCAATTCGACTATGCCTACATGTTTAAATATTCAGAACGTCCTAAAACATTGGCAGAACGAAAATTTGAAGATGATGTACCTGAAGAAATAAAAGGTAAACGCCTTACTGAAATTATTGAGCTGCAAACTGCACATAGTCTTGCCGCCAATGAACGCCAAGTTGGAACGGTCCAAGAAGTGCTTGTAGAGGGGCCTTCTAAGCGGTCTGAACTACAATTTTGCGGAAGAAATTCAAGAAATTCCATGGTCGTATTTGATCGGAAACAGGCGGAAAAGGGCACTTATGTACAGGTAAAAATTACAGGATGTACTTCGGCGACCTTGTTTGGAGAACTGATTGATTAAGCGACTTAAAATGAATCTACAACAAATAAAACAACGTTTTGGAATTGTTGGAAATGCATCTCCATTGAATCGGGCGTTGGAAGTTGCTACCCAAGTAGCTCCAACAGACTTATCCGTTTTAGTTACCGGAGAAAGCGGAACGGGTAAAGAAATTATTCCCCAGGTAATCCATCAACTGAGTGCGCGAAAGCACAAGGAATATATCGCAGTTAATTGTGGCGCTATTCCAGAAGGAACGATTGATTCTGAATTATTCGGCCATGAAAAAGGTTCCTTTACGGGTGCTGCGGGAAGTAGACAAGGGTACTTTGAA
Organism: Flavobacteriales bacterium; assembly: GCA_947463385.1. Taxonomy (GTDB): domain Bacteria; phylum Bacteroidota; class Bacteroidia; order Flavobacteriales_D; family Crocinitomicaceae; genus UBA952. Next base: position 48,335 of record CANHSL010000002.1, on the reverse strand, counting down.
GTGGCTAACGGCGGAACTATATTTTTGGACGAGGTAGCTGAATTACCTATGCAAACTCAAGTCCGCTTGTTACGGGTCCTTGAAACAGGAGAATTTCTACGAGTTGGTGCTTCCAAATCGCTTAAAACAAATGTACGTGTAGTCGCAGCAACGAATGAAAACATGCAACGTGCCATTGCGAAAGGTAAATTTCGAGAAGATTTGTTTTATCGCTTGAGCGCCATTCCAATTCAACTGCCTGCGTTGCGGGAACGCGGCGAAGATATACACCTCTTGTTTAGAAAGTTTGCAAGTGATTTTGCAGACCGATACCGAATGCCCGGTATTCGATTAACACCTGAGGCAATAACGCTGTTAACTGAATATCCATGGCCTGGAAACATTCGACAACTTAAAAATACCGTAGAGCAAATCAGCATCATTGAAACAGAACGGAACATCGATGCCTTATTGCTTAGAACCTATTTACCGATAATTCAGGAAAATAGCCCCGCACTTGTTGGTGATGCGAGTCAAGAAGCAATATCCGAACGAGAATTGATGTATAAGTTCTTATTTGAGATGAAAAAAGATCTCACAGAATTAAAAAAATTAGTTGTGGAACTGCTAAGTCAATCCGGGAACTTTAAAATTTCGGCAGACCAACACGCTGTTATAGATAAGCTATATCAGGATTTCGGAGCACCGATTCCTTCTGCCAAAGGGCTTATATCACCAATCATTGATTCAGCAGAAGACGAATTTACAGATAACGACACCTCATTTGTAGCACATGAAGAGTTCATTGAATCACTTTCACTTGAAGAGCGTGAAAAAGAACTGATCATTAAAGCCTTAGAAAAGCATCGCGGAAAACGAAAGTATGCAGCCAAAGAATTAGGAATTTCTGAACGAACCCTTTATCGAAAGATAAAAGAATATAATTTAGCTGAATGAAAACCTTCCTTTTTTCGTTGGTAATTCTTGGGTTATCCAGTTGTTGGCCGAGTAAAATCGGATTTAAGGACACCGGAGGCATGCCTGAAGAATGGAAATACTTTCATTTACAGACGCTTCAAAACAATGCCGCAACCTGTCCATTAAGTTATTCCGCGGGACTAACTGAAGCAATAAAGGACGGTATTCAAAATAATACCAGACTGGGTTTAGCTACAAAACTTGGGGATGCTCAAGTACAAATATCCGGCGAAATAACCAGCTATAATGTGAATCCAATTGCCATTCAAAATGGTGATAATGCGGCAAAAAACAGGTTAACTGTTAGTGTACAATTCACGATTTTCACAACTACTCCGAAAGAAGAAGAACTAAAGCTTAACGTTACCCGCTTTGCAGATTTTGATGCCTCGAGTAACCTATCGAGTGTAGAGTCGCAACTCTTGAGTACAATCAATGAGCAGGTTATTCAAGACGTCATAAACAAGATAATGAGCAATTGGTGAGTTGGAATAAAACACATATCAACACCCTCTGTCTTAACCCAGCGACAATTACCGCTGCTGATTTAACTCAATTAGAAAAACTTTGCGAGGAGTTTCCGTATGCAGGAATTTTCTCCCTCTCCTATTTGGAAGGCCTCTATCGGTGTGAAGACATCCGACTTAGCCAGGCACTTCCAAAGCATGCCTTTCGAATAAGCAATCGAGAAAAATTGTTTACCATGATTCATGCGTCTAAAATGGAGGAAGAAATGGTGTTGACACCCAAAGAACCTACCACGGATGCTGAAGTTAAGGAGGAAGAAGTTGCGGTGGTAGCTAATGAACTGGACAAAACCCCCGTTAAAGCATACGATGCAATTGAAGCATTGATTGAAGGTAGCGCCGCCTCTTCACGCTATATCCAAGAATTTGAACAACATGAACCAACAGACGACACGCTGTTCGATGCGCAACTACCTGAGCAGCTGAAACCATTAGATGAACCGAAGTCCTTCACGTCATGGTTAGCTGGAACAGAACTCAGCCCTGCGCCGAGTTCACAAATAAAACCAAAAAAAATAATTCCGATTGAACGTGAAAAAGTAGCGTTTTATTCACCTACTAAAAAAGCAAAGGAAAGTTTGGATGCCGATAACGTTCCAATCAGTGAAACTTTGGCGAAAATCTTCATTATTCAAGGAAATCATTCAAAAGCCATTGCCATTTATGAACAATTAATTTTGGCTTTTCCCGAAAAAAAGAGTTACTTTGCAAGCCAAATTAAACAATTAGCTAAAAGTCATTAACATGATTACGACCATTTTTTCAATTATTATTACCATTGCAGCCTTACTGCTCATTTTTGTTGTATTTATTCAGAATCCAAAAGGAGGAGGTTTAAGTAGTGACTTCGGAAGCGCAACGCAACTTGGCGGGGTAAAACAGACCTCCGAATTCATAGACAAATTAACTTGGGGTCTTGCCGCAACTATCGTACTTAGCTGTATTGTAATGACGATGCAGCAACCAAAACCTCAGCCGATAAAACAGCCGACGCAGCAAACGCAGCCGAAATCCGGTGCTGGAAATCAATCAGCTCCGCAAGGCCAACAGGGGCAATCTGGGAACAACCAGTAAATAACACATTATACGATTCTAATGTCAGTATGTCAGCACATACTGACATTTTTTTTTGTTCAGGGAAATTTTGTCTCACTTGCATGCAATGGTATGAAATTCGAGAAGTAGAGATACATTTAAAAACTATTATTTATGTCAGTTAACTTTAAACCATTGGCGGATCGAGTTCTGGTAGAGCCGGCGCCAGCAGAGCAAAAAACAGCGAGTGGGATTATTATTCCTGATACCGCGAAAGAAAAACCACTGAAAGGCAAAGTCGTTGCTGTTGGTGAAGGAAAAAAGGATGAACCTATGATCCTTCGCGTTGGTGATGTGGTATTATATGGTCAATATTCAGGAACAGAGATAAAATTAGACGGGAGTTCGTATTTGATTATGCGTGAATCCGATATCTATGGTGTATTTTAAGTTAAAAATCTGATAAACTCTATTAAAACAAATTAAGATGGCAAAAGATATATTATTTGATCTTGAAGCAAGAGAAAAATTAAAAGCTGGCGTAGATGCCTTGGCAAATGCAGTTAAAGTTACGCTGGGTCCTAAAGGTCGAAATGTAGTTATTGGTAAGAAGTTCGGTGCGCCGCACATTACCAAAGACGGTGTTACCGTGGCTAAAGAAATTGAGCTAAAAGATCCAATGGAAAATTTAGGTGCACAGATGGTTAAAGAAGTAGCGTCTAAAACAGCTGATATTGCAGGTGACGGTACTACTACAGCTACTGTGCTTGCACAAGCAATCATTACAGCAGGACTAAAGAACGTAGCTGCTGGAGCAAATCCTATGGATTTGAAAAGAGGAATCGATAAAGCAGTAGCTGAGGTGGTTAAAAACCTAAAGAAACTTTCGAAAGAAGTAGGAAAAGATGCTTCAAAAATCGAACAAATTGCTACTATTTCTGCGAACAATGATGAGACAATAGGTAAACTAATTTCTCAAGCAATGAAGGTTGTTGGGAACGATGGCGTTATCACCGTGGAAGAAGCAAAAGGTACAGAAACCGAAGTTAAAACGGTTGAAGGGATGCAATTCGATCGCGGATATTTATCCCCCTATTTTGTTACCAACACAGAAAAGATGGTCACTGAAATGGAGAACCCGCTAATTCTCATCACAGAAAAGAAGATTTCTAGCATGAAGGAATTGCTTCCAATTCTTGAACCTGTTGTTCAGGCAGGAAAAGGCTTGTTAATTATTGCGGAAGACGTTGATGGGGAAGCATTGGGCACCTTGGTGGTTAACCGATTAAGAGGTTCATTAAAGGTTGCTGCAGTTAAAGCTCCTGGCTTTGGTGACCGAAGAAAAGCTATGCTTGAAGATATTGCAATTCTTACGGGAGGACAAGTAATTTCTGAAGAACGCGGAATGACCTTAGAAAATGTTACCATGGATATGCTTGGTCAAGCCCAAAAAATCGACATCGACAAGGACAACACAACCATCGTGAATGGAAAAGGTAAAAAAGACGATATCAAGGCACGTGTGAATCAAATTCGTGCGCAAATCGAAACAACAACTTCCGATTACGACCGCGAAAAATTACAGGAACGCCTAGCAAAACTTGCCGGTGGCGTAGCTGTTCTTTATGTTGGTGCACCTACTGAAGTTGAAATGAAAGAGAAGAAAGACCGTGTTGACGATGCCTTGGCAGCTACACGTGCAGCAGTTGAAGAGGGTATTGTACCGGGAGGAGGCGTTGCTTTAATTCGCGCAATTGAAACCTTGGACAAATTAAAAGGAGCGAATGACGATGAAACCACTGGAATTGCAATCGTGAAACGCGCCGCAGAAGAGCCTTTACGTCAGATCATTGCAAATTCAGGGGCCGAAGGGGCAATTATTGTTCAAAAAGTTCGTGAAGGAAAAGATGATTTTGGATATAATGCACGTACGGACAAATTCGAAAAGCTTTATGCTGCAGGTGTCATTGACCCTACAAAAGTGACGCGGATTGCCGTAGAAAATGCAGCCTCTATTGCTTCCATGTTACTCACCACAGAATGCGTAATTGCAGATCAGCCTGAGGATTCAAATCCTGCTGCAGCGATGGGAGGCATGGGCGGTGGGATGCCTGGAATGATGTAGGTTCGACAAGCTCACCTACAGAGCGATAAGCTCACCCACTGAGCGACAAGCTCATCTAGCTTTTTGCATAGGATCAATTTATCCGAAGGATATATTTGCTAAATTCGAACATATAGCGTCCCGAAATGGGACGCTTACTCGTTTCTTTCTTCCCGGAAAACGGATAGTTTGAGACGTCTATATAGAGTCCCGCTTGCGGGACTTTCTATTTAATAAGGGTTTTTAGAATTGGGCCAATTCGCGCTGCCCAATCACGCTCCGAATGCCCTGAATTCGAAATTAATTTTATGATTACTCTATTTTCCTTTGCACAAGTATTCAGAGCTGATTCAAATGCAGGAAAATATTCCGCATAGGCCGCATCAAGGGATTGGTCACCCCGATCAACATAGATAGATTTACCATCAAGGGCTGCTGAATTTTTCACAACGAATTCATTAAATGCTGCAGCTAAGGGCTCTTTAAACCGGTTATTGAATTTCCAATAATTAACAAGGGGGAGATGAATTGAAAGGCATGCGATACTTGAAAGTTCAGTCGGATGTGTTAACAAAAAAGCTAAGGACACAATGCCCCCCATGCTTGATCCAACCATGGTTCGATGCGCGCCACCACGATGCACGTTCCAATGATTTTCAATTAAAGGGAATACTTCGTTTATTAGCGCTTCAGCATAAGAATCAAACCGCGGCAAGCCATTCCATAAAGAATCCCGCAAGGTAAGTTGAACACTTACAGGGAGGGTTGAATAAATAGGCGAAGGAAAAAACTCAGCGTACCGATTATCGGGATCGTTGTCAATTCCAACCAAAATACAGCGTTTTTTTGAAAGATATTTCGTCGCTGAATTAGCAAGATCCCACGATTGATGGTTCCAGGTGCTGGTTGAATCAAAAAGCATTTGGCCATCTTGAAAATAAACAACTTCGTATGGTTTCTTTGTTTTATTATAGTCCTCGGGCACCCATACGCGTATCGTTCGTCCATTAAGGTAACCTTGGCTCAGGGTAGATTCATAGCGTTCTCCGGAGCTTGGTTGATTATTCGAGCGTTTCCAAACGAATGGATTCACTTGACTTGAGGTAATCCAAGAAAGAGAAATGCAAAAGAAAAATAAGCATATTTTCATAGTACAAATATTGGAAAAGGATGGCAATCAGCAAGGCATTGCGTATTTTTGTACCAAATAAAATCCAATGGAACGAATTACAAAAATAGTATTTTCAATGCGGCTTGTGGCACTTGGTTTATTTGTGTTCCTGACTGCCATTGGAATTGCTACGTTCATAGAATCGATGCATGGTGTTCAAGCGGCAAAAATACTTATTTACAATGCTACGTGGTTCACTATACTTCTCGCCTACCTTTCAATTGCAATGATTGTAAACATCATTAATTACAAGATGTGGCAGCGCGAAAAAGTAGCCCAGCTCAGTTTTCACGTCGCTTTTCTAATTATCATGATTGGGGCCGCAATCACCCGCTATACTGGATATGAAGGGTTAGCTGTTATCCGAGAAGGGACAGCCGTTGATTACATCTACACCTCAGATCCAAAACTCTTAGTTTCTATCAGTGACCCAAAAGAACCCAAAGTACTTGCATATCCCGCTTGGATGTCGGACTGGAGCATAGTCAACAATTCATTTAATCACGAAATCCAGCAAGGTTCAAAAACCTTAGCGATAACCTATAAAGATTTCATTTCAAATGCAATTGATACGATTGCTTTTGATAAAACTAAACCGGGAGCCGTATTAGACATCGTCGTTGGACAAATGAAATCAAACTACCTGGTACCAGGCGATAAATTAATGGCAGGAACGATGCCCTTGTCATTTGGTACGAGTGCTAAAGACGGGATCACGTTCAAATTATCCGGTGAAAAAATCAAGTTAAAAACTACGGTTGATTTGCGAATGCTTCCTATGACGATGATGATGGAGGCAAGAAGATCCGGAGCCCCGATTCCTGATTCAGCGTATACGAACATCCCAAAAAACACATGGATAGATGCAAACCTGAAAACCCTATATCAATCCGGGACCAATCAATTCGTGCTGAAAAATGTATTTTACCATGCATACAAGACGCGCATGAAAGCTAAGATGAAAAATCAAGGTGACGATTACCTTACGGTGGATGTTTCTTCTGGAAAGACGCATAAAACGGTGGTACTAAGAGGCGGGCTTAATGCCATTCCAGATCCGGAATATTTTGAGATCAACGGGATTCTCGTTCAGCTTGAATACGGTTCAGTCAGACGTCCCCTCCCCTTTAGTGTGCTTTGTAAAGATTTTAAATTATCAAAATACCCAGGATCCGAATCCCCTTCTTCATTTGAAAGTTACTTGAGCATCATGGATCCACGGAATAACTATAAAAGTGACCGTCACGTATTCATGAATCACGTTACCGACTATGACGGATATCGATTTTTCCAATCCGCCTATGATTTGGACAATCCAGCGACGCCAGAAAATGAAGAATCTACTAGACTTAGTGTGAATCACGATGCATGGGGTACAAACATCACCTATTTAGGCTACCTTCTAATGGCTGTAGGCATGATCCTTTCGTTGTTTGCTCCAAAAGGCAGGTTCCGTGCCTTAAGTGACCAGTTAGGAAAACTAAAAAAACAGTCTCTTACAGTAATGCTCTTGTTAATTGGATTATCTGTACAAGCACAACATGGAAACCAACCCGACTATTCGAAAATTTATCGCGTCATCGATGCGAAACATTCCGAAAAACTAGCTACCCTACTCGTCCAAGATGAAGGCGGTAGGATTATTCCGATGCATACCTTGTGCGACCAACTACTCCGAAAAATACACGGAGAACCAACCTTCGATTCATACAATGCTGTGCAAACGATTCTTAGTTTACATATGTATGGTAAATACTGGATGAAAAAACCAATGATTTTGGTTCCCAGTGCAGTGAGGGAGCGGCTACACTTAAAAAAATACTGTGCTTTCAATGACCTCATCGAAGCGGATGGACGGTATAAATTCCAAGCGCAATATGCTGCGGCACATGGTAAAGCAGAGAAATTTCAAGATGAATTTGAGAAAAAACTCATTAAACTCACAGAACGCTTTGAGGTATTCCAAGGAATAATTAGCTGGCAGTACATGCGGATTATCCCCAAAAAGAATGATGTAAACAATAAGTGGTTCGTTCCCATGAGTATGGAAATTATGGGGGAAGATTCGATTAGTTCGATCGTAACCTTAAAATATCTTGCCGCATTAGACCAAGCGACCCAAGATCAGAATTATTCCAACGCGCTCTTTCTGTTAGGAAAAATGGAACAAATCCAGCGAACTGTAGGTAAATCTGTGGTTCCCTCGCCTAGTAAAGTCGCGTTTGAAATACGGTATAATACCCTTCAAATTTTTAAATCTGTTTATCGAAGCTATTTGCTTATCGGCTTAATCCTACTCATTGTGTACATTGCTTCCATTTTTGGAACACCTTCTGATAAACGAAAAAAGGTTCTACGAATCACTCGGAATATATTTTTAGGGTTAGGTGCCTTATTATTCATTTATCATGCAACGGGACTAGGCTTCCGATGGTATATTTCAGGACATGCGCCATGGAGTAATGGCTATGAAGCCATTGTATTTATTGCATGGGTAACGGTAATTGCAGGATGGGTGTTTTTGAAAAAAGTAGAGGTTGTGATGCCGATGGCCCTAATTTTATCTGCCATGATGCTTTTTGTATCTGAATTAAATCTGCTTGATCCCGAAATAACCCCACTCGTACCGGTATTAAAATCCTATTGGTTAATGATCCACGTGGCAATAATTACAGGAAGTTACGGTTTCTTGGGATTATCGTTTGTGCTCGGATTACTCAACTTGAGTTTTTATTTATTTCAAACAAAGAAAAATTCACACAACATCCAAAATCAAATCGGTCAAATTACTGCAGTGAGTGAAATGACCATGACGATTGGTGTCTTTATGTTGACCATTGGTACCTTCCTTGGTGGAATATGGGCCAACGAAAGCTGGGGTCGATATTGGGGTTGGGACCCGAAAGAAACGTGGGCCTTAGTTTCCGTCTTAGTATATGCCATCATTTTACATTTCCGATTCATTCCCGGATTAAAGAGTGCGTTTGCCTTTAATCTAGCTTCTTTCTGGGGGTATTCGGCTATACTTTTCACGTATTTCGGCGTGAACTTTATGTTGGTAGGCTTGCATTCCTATGCCCAAGGTGATGGTTTAGGAAAATTCCCCACGTGGCTCATCTGGACGATTGTGTTCTTTATTATAATGAGCATCGTTTCATGGCTACGTAACAAGCAAATCCAATCTGCAACGAAGTAATTGACCAAATGAATTCATTTCGTCCCGAACAAATTTTATTTGAAGACAATCATTTGATTGGGATAAACAAACGAGCGGGTCAGTTAGTACAAGGAGATAAAACGGGAGATGCATGTCTTGCCGATGAAATCAAAGCATTTTTAAAAGTAAAATATAATAAACCTGGCAATGTGTTTTGCGGGGTAATACATCGCTTGGATCGTCCTACAAGTGGCATAGTAATGTTCGCAAAAACGAGTAAAGCCTTGGAGCGTATGAACGCTCAATTTAGAGAAAAGCAAACGGATAAGTCATATCTAGCCTTAGTTCAAGGAAAACTTAGCAAGGGGGAATCCATAAGGCATGATTTAAAAAAAAATGAGTCGAAAAATAAAAGTTTTGTTGTAGACCCTGGGAAAGGAAAAGAAGCAAGGTTGAGCTATAAACCCATAAAACAATTTGATTCATATACCCTTGTTGAAGTGAACCTTGAAACAGGAAGGCACCATCAAATTCGTTGTCAATTGGCCCATATTGGTCACCCACTTCGAGGTGATTTAAAATACGGCGCTAAGCGTTCTAATGACGATGGGTCTATTTGTTTACATGCTGCCAAGTTGGAATTTAGTCATCCGATAACAAAAGAAAAACTCACCCTAGAAGCCCCCCTACCGAATACCAAGTCGTGGATCCAATAAAACAAAAAAAGGCTCCCGAAGGAGCCTTTAAATAAAAGATTTTAAATCTTAGTTGTTTGTTGGCGCACCGCTGTTATTCACAGGAACTCCAGATTCAGGAGCCGGTCCGACTTCACCTTTAATTCGGATTACTTTTTCTGGTTCGTTTACCGCATTCGAAGAAATGGTAACGCTTTTGTTGATCGGACCAGAACGCTTCGTATCATATTTCACTTTAATCGTTCCTTTTGCTCCTGGAGCAATTGGTTCTTTCGGCCATTCTGGAACTGTACATCCACAAGATCCTTTCGCATTTGAAATAATCAAAGGCTCATCTCCTGTATTTGTAAATTCAAAACTACAATTAGGATCACCATCATACTTGATGTTGCCATAATCATGAACTTCTTTAGAAAAAGAAATTTTCGGACCTTTTTCGATGGTCGTTTGTGCGTTTAATGCCGTTGCAGCAAAAATAACGCTAAGTGCAAACAATAATTTTTTCATAGTTTTTGAGTTTAAATTTCTTTTACAAAAGTATACCACAAGTTTTGGGTAGAAAAAAAATTAACACATCATTAACAGGCTATTTTTTAAGCGCCTTATTTTTCGGAAGGCTTGCATAATCAAAAATCGAAAGCTCCAAGTACTTAAGTCTTCGTCTGATTTCTAACTTTTTTGCACTTGGGTACTCACTGTCGTTCAGTAACATGTTATAATATCGATGAATTTCCGAGGTATCACGGGGTTCTATAAAGACATCCAAAGCCGCAATATTACTTTCAATGGCCAAGTACTTGTTTTTATAACTTGGGAATTTCTTTAGCAGGGTATCTCCATATGCAATGCTTTTACGGTGGGCATTTAATCCAGAATAAACCATTTGCACTTTGAATAAACAATCTGCTGAATACGGGTCTTCTGGATAATTTCTGTAATACGCTGTTAAGCGATTAATCAATTCTTGCTGACTCAAACTGAGCATGGCCCCCGTAGTTTTTTGGGTAGATAAGGTCGTAACCGAATCCTCCATGGCCTGAATTGATGCCTTTAACGATTCTCTTGAAACCGGTGCAGCTGTTTCGGTATCGGCAGTGGAATTTTTACAGGAATTAACACCCCACAACAATACAGCTAATACAACTAAGGAATTGAGTAATTTCATCGTTTCAATTTATGGAATTTCATTTTATAATCTGTAGTAATTGCACCTTCTGCAATCTGCTTTAATTTCTTTTGAATGAGTTTCTTTTTAAGCGGATTTAAATGATCGGTAAAAAGAACCCCTTCAATATGATCGTATTCATGTTGAATAATTCTGGCGGCATAACCTGAGAATCGCTCCTCATGCAAATTCCATTCCGCGTCATAATAGCTCACGAGCACATCCGACTTACGCGGTACATTTTCTCTTACTTTAGGAATCGAGAGACAGCCCTCTTGAAACGACCATATTTCTCCGGATTCCTCTTCAATCACCGGATTAATAAAAACCTTTTTGAAGGATTCAATGCCCACAGCGCGCGGATCCGGCTCCTCCCCTTCTTCATCGGCGAATGGCGAACCATCTACAATAAAGAGCCGAATATTTAAGCCGATTTGAGGAGCGGCTAAGCCTACCCCTTTTGCGTGGTACATGGTTTCAAACATGTTTTCTATTAATTGGTCCAAGGCTGGATAATCTTTAGAAATATCTTCTGAATCCTTTTTAAGTACGGGATCACCGTAGGCAACTATTGGTAAAATCATAACTAACTACAAAGATACATCAGTTCATATTAAGTACTTCGTTCATTTAAGTAATCTTGCAAAATAATTGCCGCACTTACTTTATCAACGATTCCTTTATTCTTTCCATGCTTTTTTTTACCGAGGTGATGTATTGCTTCCGAGGCGCGCTGTGAAGAATACCGTTCATCTTGCAAATAAACAGGCAAATCAGCGATTTCTTTTTCAAGGGCTGCTTTAAATAAAAGTACATTCTCGGTAATGTGTGTGTATTCTCCATTCACCGATAAGGGAAATCCTAATACAATGCCTTTAAGGGAATGCTTCGTATGAAACGCTTTAATCCAATCCATGATTTGATCTGACGGTATCATATCCAAGGGGGAAGCAATAATCATCGATGAATCCGTGACAGCCACCCCTGTTCTTTTCAACCCAAAATCAACTCCGATTAACATACCTTACAAAAATACGCTAATTTGATTTACTTAATTGCCGAGATGTTTATTCTATCTTTGCAATAAATTTATTTATATGGGCATGAAATCACCATTAATTATTTTACTTTTCATTAGTGCACTGATCAGCAGTTGTTCTGGCTACAATAAACGAATTTCACTGGAAGACACCAATACGCCAAATTCGCAAAACGAATCGGTTGCATTTGCTGAGCAAACATCGTATGATTCGCTTATCAAAGCGATTGATAGCGAAAAGGGTCTTGATAAAGCCATGAGCTTGGAATACGAAGATGCCGGAATGAATCACTCCGTGGTCACAGCCTATCTCACAAAAAACAAAGACGTAGTTAAATTGAGCTTGGAAGAATCTGCCAACGACGGTAAAATGATCAAGACAGATTTCTATTTCACAGGAAAAGATATCTTTTATGCCAGTCAGCACATCAATGATTATCAAAAGGAAAAAAATGGCTTCGGTGAAATCTTCTCCTACTTTGGAGCGAATGAAAAGGTAATTTATACGGCATCGAAACTGGGGAATTCTGAAGATGAATTAAATCAAACCGTTGCAACGCGTACCAAAAAAACCAGTTTTGATCCAACGAAAGCCCTGCAAATCATAAATCAAAAAGGTCCTTATGAAACACGTTATCAGGGACATATTGAAACCGATATGTACAAGTTCATCATTGTGGGTACTGGAGGAAAAAAAGGACAAAAATCTGCCATAGCATACAACAACAATTTCCCGTTAGCTGAAGCGATGGTTAAACAAAATGATCAGTTTATTAATAAGAAACTTAGAGTAGAATTCACCAAAGTAACTGAAATGAACAATTTCTCGTACCAAGGGTTAACAGGTATCAAGCTAATCAATGAAAAATAAACGATCGCGCCTTTGGCTGGTAATGGGCTTAATCATTTCCACCAGTTCCTTCTTATTCGGACAAAACATTCAAATCTCTGGCGTAGTAAACGACTCTTCCGGGGTTAATAAACTAAATAAAGCGGTGGTTTCATTGGTTCGGCTCAACGACTCGATACTCGTTGATTACTATCGAACCAATCAATCCGGGGAATTCAACTTCAATGTTCCCTTGGATACATTCTATCTACTGATTGAACATCCACAATTTGAGGCAAAAACCTTGTATGTATTTGGTAATCCTGCTGAATTAACTGTAGAAATCCCATTTATTCGAATGGGCGTAAAAGTTAAAAACTTGGCGGAAGTTGTGGTACAAGGAAATAAGAACCGGGTATATTATAAAGGCGATACCTTAATCTATGTGGCAGACAGTTTTAAAGTGGCCGAGAATGCGGTAGTTGAAGACCTCTTGAAAAAACTCCCAGGGATTAAAATTGATGAAAACGGACAAATAACTTCACAAGGAAGAGAAATTAGTCAGGTCTTAGTAGACGGTGATGAATTTTTTGGATCAGACCCGACGATTGCTACAAAAAACCTAGGGGCCAAAGGCGTTGAATCGGTTCAAGTATATGAAAAGAAAGCGCAAGACAATGCTTCGGGAATGGATGAAAAGATTCAAGTCATGGATTTAAAGCTGAAAGCCGATGCGAAACGGGGATATTTTGGAAAAGCATCTATTGCATCGGACGGTGGTATAATTGGCAATCCTACGACCAACTTTCCATTTTATGAAAGTGAATTACTCTTTAATCGCTTCGATAAAAAACAAAAATTCTCAGTTTTCTTTTTGAGTTCAAATACGCCGCGTTCAAATTTCAGGTTGGGCGACATGAGTAAATTTGGCTTAGAAAATGAACGAGAATCGAGCGGGATGAGCATGTGGGATCAAAGCAGTCAACGCACGAATACCGGAATACCACAAACCACCAAGGCTGGAATATACTTCAATGACCGCATCAAGGACTGGGGGAAAATTGGATTTAATTACAGCTTCAATCAAAATCAATTGAACGCGACACAAAGCAGTTTATCTCAGTATTTCTTGCAAGACACCTCATATTTTACCAAAGATTCCATATCAAACATATCGACGAATACCTCTCATAAAATCAATCTTTCCTTTGTTGCTAAGCTGGATTCGCTAACAAGTATCGAAATCAAGCCTTCGGTAAGCTTTGACATGGCTGAAACACAAAATATCACCACCAATCAATTCCTTACGGAGGACAAAATACCAACCTTTACTTCGGATATTGAAACGAACAACAATTCAAAAGGGTCAAATGTACGCATGGAAGCAACACTCATGCGGCTATTTAACAAACCAAGAAGAGAACTTGAAGTAAAATATATTCTAAACAAGACAGATAATTCAACTACAGGTTCATTACTTACCCAAAATATATTTCAAGGGTTTGTAGACAGCGTGGACCAGCAAAAAAAGAATGACAACGGGAACTTTTTGAACTACGCAGTAGTAACCTATACAGAGCCACTAGCCGCAAAATGGCGCTTACAGTTGGAATATTACCTTGAAACTGGAACATCATACCAAACGCGAAATACCTTTAGCTTGTTTTCGGGTGCCTATACGCAATTGGTGGATTCCCTATCGAATCAATTTGAAAACCAGCGATTGCAGAATCGTGGTACTGCCATGTTAATTTATGAAACGGCCAAACATTGGTTTAATTTGGGTGTCGGTTTTAGAACTATACAGTTAGATAATTACAATGTAGTTGGAGATTCAAGCATTCTTCAAAACTTCAGCAATCTCCTTCCGAAATTTACCTATACATACAAACCAGGAATGGGTACACGCTTAGTTTTTAAATATTTCACGCGATCCGACCAACCTTCCTTAAATGATGTTCAGCCGGTTCAAGACAATGCGAATCCAAACCGTGTTAAGGTGGGTAATTCATCACTTAAACCTAATTATGTGCACAGCTTTAACTTTAACTTTAACCGATGGGAGGCCCTATCAGGCAGGTATATATACAGTGGATTAAGTGCCACGTTAACCAACAATGCCTTTGCATCTAACACCTATTTTGATGCCTTGGGTAGAACGATTTCTAAAACGGAGAATGTGGATGGAAATATCTTTTCTAACGCATTTTTAGGAGTTGGGCTCCCTATGTTCAACCGAAAATTGGAGCTTAGCCCTAATTTCAATGCTAATTATTCCAAAATGACGAATTACATCAACAACATTGAAAACATCACTTACAATCCGAGTATCGGTGGCGGCTTATCTTTAGAGCTAAACTTTGATTCATTGGAGGTAGAGTTGTCACAGAATTATTTTTATTCTAGCCCTAAAAGCACGTTTAATGCTGCTTCAAATATGCCGTATTCCACACAAGAATACAAGGCTGAATTTAAGTGGACCCTTCCGTGGCATTTCAAAGTGATAGCGGATGGGAAATACACGATTAATTCACAACGCGCCTCTGGCTTTAACCGAAATATTTTTGTATTAAATGCTGAAATCCAACGGTCATTCTTGAAAACAGAAAACCTGTTAGTTTCCATTAACGCCTATGACTTATTGAATCAAAACTTAAACCTACAACGACAAGTTAATGATAACATTATAACCGATAATTACACGCGGTTAATTACAAGATACTTCTTGTTGAAGTTGACTTATCGATTTAATAAAAACAAAACGAAAGAAGATGATTTTGAAGGATGGCATTAAGATACTTTTAATCGGGCTTTTCATCTGGGTAGACTCCATCGGATTCGCTCAGTTTTACTCGGAAGGGACTATTTATTACACCCGTAGGACTAACCTACAGAAACGGTTTACCGATCAGCGAATGAAACGTTTTGTAACGGAAGACAATAAAATTAAAAACGATCGATTCAGTTTAGCATTTAACGATACGATATCTGTATTTAAATACCTGCCTCCTGCTACAGCCGATGACATGGCATGGTTAACTTCCAAGAATGAGTATTATCAATATTTAAATCCGAATAAGCAGCTAACTATATTTCAATTCTTTGGTACATCGGTTTACGTAAAAGATTCGCTACCCGTTCGCTCATGGAAAATCACAGACAGTAAGCGCACCATTTGTGGATTTAATTGCCGCAAAGCGATTTATGAAAAAAACGATTCCACGCGAATTTATGCGTGGTATGCCCCCAATATCCTGCCATCGATCGGGCCGGAAGGTTTTTGTGGCTTGCCAGGTACCATACTTGGTATTGCAACAGAGGATGGCGGAATCATATATTTTGCAGATAAAGTTGATTTCTCGGTTGGACCAAAACCAGAAGTCTTGGGCGTAGAAATCGGTAAAAACAAGCTATTTACCATAAAAGAGCTTCGTGAGAAACTGGAAAAAGACTACGGAAATACGCCCTGGGGAAAGCGCATGTTCGACGACATGTTTCGATGGCTATAGTTTGGTTTGACCATCTCACTTACCTATCTTTGAGCAACCAAAGTCATTTCTCATGAAAGGAATCATTTTAGCAGGAGGGTCTGGCACTCGACTTCACCCACTTACCTTAGCGGTATCAAAGCAACTCATGCCGGTTTACGATAAACCGATGATTTATTATCCACTGAGTACCTTAATGAGTGCTGGCATACAAGAGATTCTAATTATTTCTACCCCGCATGATTTACCGCATTTTGAAAAACTGCTAGGTGACGGAAGCCGCTTAGGTTGTCGATTTGAATATGCGGTGCAAGAGGTTCCTAATGGCTTAGCGCAAGCCTTTGTGATTGGAGAAAAATTTATTGGTAAAGACAAGGTGGCTTTAATCCTTGGAGATAATATATTTTATGGTCAAGGGCTTCATTCCTTGTTAAGTGGGAACCTTAACCCAAAAGGTGGGATCGTATTCGCATATCACGTAAGCGACCCAGAACGATATGGCGTAGTTGAATTTGATGAGGAAAACAAGGCTGTTTCTATTGAAGAAAAACCGAAAAACCCAAAATCAAATTTTGCGGTACCTGGATTATATTTTTACGATAACTCCGTCGTAGAGATTGCAAAAAACCTAAAGCCTTCTGAGCGTGGGGAATATGAAATCACGGATGTGAATGCAGCGTATTTAAAACAAGGTAAATTGAAAGTAGCCATTTTGGATCGTGGAACCGCATGGTTAGACACCGGGACCTTTAGTTCGTTGATGCAAGCAGGTCAATTTGTACAAGTCATCGAAGAACGCCAAGGCTTAAAAATTGGTTGTATAGAAGAAATCGCATATCGCAATGGTTTTATAGACAAAAAGCAACTCAAACAAATCGCAGAGCCGCTTGTTAAAAGTGGTTACGGTACCTACTTGCTTAATCTTATCAAGCGCAAATGATTGAATACTCTGAACGTATTGCCGCGATTGAGCAGCACTTATCTCAATGGGAATTCCCAGCTGAACCCACCAATTTATACGATCCGCTGCGGTATTTTATTGCCATAGGCGGGAAACGAATTCGTCCATTATTTACCGTACTAAGTGCCGAATTATATAACATTCCGCTCCAAGAAAGTTTATCGGGTGCCTCGGCCTTGGAATTATTTCACAATTTCACGCTAATTCATGATGACATCATGGATAAAGCGCCTGTTCGTAGAGGATTGACAACTGTTCATGAAAAATGGGATACAAACATAGCTATCTTGTCTGGCGACGTGCTCATGATCCATGCGTTTCAGGCCTTAACATCATACGATGCTGATATTTTCAAAAGACTGAGTTTGATGTTAAATCAAACGGCAATAGAAGTTTGTATTGGTCAGCAGATGGATATGGATTTTGAACGAATAGATTCGGTTACTGAAGCGGATTATATTGAAATGATCCGTCTTAAAACATCCGTGCTCTTAGGTTGTGCGTGCGCTTTTGGCGGAATCATTGGTGGTGCCAGTGATTCGAGCATTAAATCCTTGTACGAATTCGGAGAAAACCTTGGAATTGCTTTTCAAATCCAAGACGATATTCTAGATGCATTTGGTGATTCTGCTAAGGTTGGCAAACAAATCGGAGGAGATATATTGAGTGACAAAAAAACTATTTTGTACACCACGTTTCAGTCCACCGCATCGGCGACAGAGAAAGAAGAGTTTTTGCGATTAAGTGCCGCGGCTAATAATGAAAAAATTTCCGGAATAAAAGCGCTCTACGAAGCCTCCGGCGTCCTAGAATACTGTACAAAAAAACAGCAAGCGTATCAGGAACGTGCCATGAATCATTTAGCACAGGTTGAATGCATGCAACCCAAACAAAATTTATTTACACTAGCGGAATTCATTACGAAACGATCGCATTAAAACTAATTAAGGTTTATTTTGATTTTATCGTCTTAAACATTAGTTTTGTAAGTAGGAATTAACTTAAAATTATATTAACATGAAAAAAGTTTACTTAAGCTTTTTTGGCGTTTTGGCTTTTGGTTTAGTTGGGGTAGCTCAAAAAAACACAGCAAAGCCGTTGAATACCAAAAAATTTGCACCGCTTGAATTAAAAGCGAAACCAGGTGTGGTTGCCCCAGAGAAAGGAATCACCATTTGGCAAAATGATTTCTCTAACGCAGCACAATGGACAACGTCGAATGATCCGCAAGGTACACCGGCGCATACTGCAGGAGATTGGACTATTAGTACAAATGTTGCTGGAATTCCAGTAGCGGCGCTTGCACCAGCAGGCCATACCACAGCAGCAAACGGTTTTGCATTCATCAACTCTGATGCAGCAGGTGGAAATGCCTTTCAAAATGCTTCTATTGTATTTAATCAAAACATTGATTTATCTGCAGAAGCTAACGTGTTATTAAAGTTTGAGCAATCTCACAGACGTTATGCAGAAACCACGTACGTACTTTGGTCAACGGATGGTGGTGCAACATGGAACGAAGTAGAAGTAAACGGAGATATGGCCGTTAACACAAACACTACTAACCCAGCAACGCTTCAATTAAACCTTTCTAATGAAATCGGTGGTCAGGATAGCGTTCGTATCGGTTTCAAATACACAGGTAACTTCGATTGGTTTTGGGCAATTGACGATGTGAAAATCACTACACCAGACGATCATGACGTAGCGTTAAGTGGATTATATTGGGGTTCTACTGGTGCTTGGGGTGCTCGTTTACCTTATTACCAAATTCCAACCGCTCAAGTTACTGCAATTGATTTTTCAGGAGTTATCGCTAACAACGGGTTGTTAAACCAAAACGCAACATTTGGTGTACAAGCGGGTGCATTTGTTGGATCTTCGGCTCCGACCTTAATCCCTGCATTTTCTTCGGATACAGCAGATTGTACTACATCGTTGACCCCAGCGGCAGCTAACGCAACCATTACGGTAAATGCAGGAGTTCAAATTGATAGTACAGATGCTACTCCAGCAGACAACAACATTGCAGGTGCTGCAACCATCGTAGTTAATCCAAATATCTACGCGCGTGACCTTGATGATATCGCAAGTGGTTCATTCAACCAAGGATTTGGTTTTGAAGTAGGTAATATTTTTGATATCTATGATTCTGACCAAATTAGTGCCATTGACGTTTACATTCACCCAGGTGCTAATGTAGGTGCTGAGATGTATGTTAAATTATACTCCATCGATGCCCAAACAGGTGATTTCGTTTTCGTAGACGAATCTGCACCATATACTCTTGGAGCGAATGATGTGGATGCCTTATTGACTTTACCTCTACAAGGTGGTGCTTTCACATTGAATGCAGGTGAGCCTTATTTAGTAGTTGCTGGTTCAAACGGTGACGGTGGTGCAACAGATGACTTAATCGTTGGAACATGTGGTGCATCAGAAGCTCAAACTTCATTCTATTTAGACTTAACGGATAATACATGGTATTACACTACATCAACTCCAATGGTACGTATGAATTTCTCTAACGCTTCAGTTAATGAGAATTCATTATTGAATAGCTTTAATGTTTCTCCTAACCCAGCTGCTGGAAGTGCAACGATTGCATTATCTGGAAAAGCAGGTGCGGATGCAACAATTTCAATTGTTGATGTAACAGGTAAAGAAGTATACAATACGCTTGTATCTTCATTAAACGGTACTGCAACAGTAGATGTTAATACTGCAGCATTTGGAAATGGAATGTATTTAGTTAACGTTTATTCAAACGGAACTAAATCATCTAAAAAATTGATTATCAGAAACTAATCTGATTGGTGAATTTTGGAAAGAGGCTTTCGAGCCTCTTTTTTTTTATCTTTATCTTTAAATAAATCAAAACCCATATGAAAAAAATCTACTTTTTATTTGCTGTGGCTCTTGCGACTGGTGCTATAAGCGCACAAAAGCATGCATCAGAACTTGGAAAGAAAAACAAGTATGCCGAATTTGAAACCCTTGCAAAAAAATCCAATAATCACCCGCCAAAAGGGATAACCATTTGGTCGAACGATTTTTCCAATAGCGCGGAATGGACCTATGATAATACCTCTGCCCCATTTCTGGATTGGGTTGTGACTACAGCGGCAGATACGATCCCTGTAACTGCGTTAAGTCCCGCATTATTCACTACCGTAAATAACGGATTCGCGTTCATTAATTCGGATGCTCAAGGACAAAATGGATCTCAAAATGCGAACATGACCTACACCGGAATGATTGATTGCAGTGCCTACCTTAATGTAAGTTTAGTATTTGAAAACTCATACAGAACCTACCTGGACACACGAATTGTACGCGTGAGTAATAATGGCGGAACCACATGGACTGATTTTGTTGTCACTGATGGTACTGAGCCAACGGCACAGAATTCAGCGAATCCTGAAATCACCTCATTAAATGTTTCCGCAGTAGCTGGAGGCAATGACAGTGTAATGATACAATTGAACTATCAGGGAAATTGGGGTTGGTATTGGGCGATTGACGACATTAAATTGGTTGAAACAGATCAATACGATTTAAAACTACAAAGTTTACAGTGGGGAACGGATGGTCCGTTTGGTTCAAGATTAGCTTACTACCAAGTGCCAAATAATCAAGTTGCACCTGTAAATTTCGGTGGTATCGTTCAAAACATTGGTGTACAAAATATTACAGATGCAATCTATACGGCAAACATCAACGCCCTGTATTCAGGACAATCCACTCCTACAGCCGTAGCTGCGGCAACGCAAGATACGATTTGGTGTACAACAACTTTTACTCCAGCTGCTACCAATGCGACGCATGCAGTATCTTTTGGAGTTGGGTCTAGTCAGACTGAATTGGATTTAACGAATAACTCACAGCCTGATATTAACATTGAAGTGAATGACTATATATACGCTCGTGATAAGGATGTTATTCTCGGTGGAATTTATAATGAAGGACAAGGGTTCGAGGTAGGACCTGTCTTCGACATATTTAACACAGCAACATTATATGGTATTGATGGCGTAATCAATACAACAGCCGCTGAAGGTGCAGAGATTTTCGCGAAATTATACTATGTAAATCCAACTACTGGAGATTTTGACTTCATTGATGAATCCCTACCCTATGTTATCACGGCGGCTGATTTAGGTCAGAAACATACCTTTGCCTTACAAACACCACAACCCTTAACTGCCGGTGAAAGTTACTTAGCCATGGTGGGTTCATACGGCGATGGTGGCGCATCGAATGACCTCGTTGTGGCTTCAGCAGGTGGTGCACCTGCTCAAACGGTATACTACTTAGATTATACCGACCAAACATGGTATTATACGTCGTCTCAAGTTATGGTACGTATGAATTTTGACCAGTCAGCTAGTATTCAAACACCTACTGAAATAGAGTTTACTGTTCAACCAAACCCAGCGAATGAAGCACTTTACATCACCTTAGCAGAAGGAGCACAAGGAACTATTTCCCTTGTATCTGTTACAGGTAACGTTGTCTATACAGGTACCATTCAACCTGGAATTCAAGGGATAGACACACGCGCCTTAGATTCAGGAATCTACTTTGTATCTGTTAATAATGGAGCTGCTCGTAAAGTAGTTATTCAGCATTAAAATTACTAATCGGATATTATTAAGCCTCGCGATTGCGGGGCTTTTTTATTGAATCTCGCTGAAGTCGGCAACACACCAAGACCAATTCGCTTGGGTACCTGGTCGAACAAGTTGTAGCGTTCGCAGCCCTGCTGCATGCGCGGCCTCGAGTTCTTGGTGAATATCAGACAAAAACAACACGCTATCTGCAGGGGCATTCACCTGTTGCACGATTAATTGATACGTCTGTTCATCCCGTTTCATTCCAGTAGTGGTGTCAAAGTAAGCGGAGAAATACCGTGTAAGGTCACCTTCGATAGAAAACCCAAAAAGTTGTTTTTGTGCCGCAATCGAGCCGCTTGAAAAAATAGCGAGCTTCATGCCCATAGCCGTCCATCGTTCGAGTGCAGGCTTAACGTCAGGATACATATGCCCTTTAATGGCGCCTGACTTAAAACCTTGTTCCCATACCATCCCTTGAAAGGTTTTTAAGGGCGTTACTTTGCGGTCTTCAATCGACCATTGCCGTAATTGATCAAAAAGTGCTTCCTTGCTTGATAAATTAATAGATTGCTCTTCAAGAACTAACAACCTCGTTTGTTCGAGTACATCATTCATTGGAGCGGAATCCACGGTCTTCCATTGATCCATATGCGCCCTGAAGTAAGGGAAAAGGATATCATACACGAAGGATACCTCCGTAGTTGTACCTTCAATATCGGTAAGAATCCATTGAATTCCGTCTAGCACCTTCATTATTGATATTTTTTCTCAATTCCTGACTCCGTGTATGCAGGAATCCAACCCGTTTGGTCAATGAAAATTCTAATGGCTTTCACAAAAGGACTATCGACGCCAGCATCAAACCAATGTTTAGTCCCTGCGGGTACGCTGATTAAATCCCCTTTCTGACATAACACATTAAACACTGGGGCTCCATCCAAATTAAACCAAAAGAACCCTTGTCCATCCACGAAAAACCGGATTTCGTCCTCACTATGCGTGTGCTCCGCTAAAAATTTCGCTCGAATTGCAGGATAATTCTCTGTTAGTGAATTTATGCTAATCACATCTGCGGTAAGATACCCACCTTCATCCATGAATGGCTTTAGATCCCGCGCATAGGCGGCCAAAATTTCTTCCTGTGAAGCAGTATCCTTAAAGACAACATCACAGCTCCATTGATCAAAAAACACCCCATGAGCAGATAAAAATTCCCCGATTGCTTTCGGATCGTGAATGACTTGATGTTGGTCAGGAATTGATAGAATAGCCATAATTATTTCGTTAAATACCAAGATGCTTTGCACAAGTAGCTAAAAGACTCGAGAATTCGTTTTGCCTCAAATAAACTTGTTCCCCAGGTATAGAAGCCATGTTTTTCAATCATAAAGACTTGATAAATCAATTCTTCTTTACGTGACTCCATGTGTTTTATGATATCACCCATCTCTTGACTGTTGGGGAATACCGGAATCTGTATTACGCCAAGATGCGTTGTAACCGCTGGAAAGCCTTTTTGAAGTTCAAACCCCTCAAAATGCAGGGAGTTTTTATTGTATGCAAGCAATACCGGGTAAAGGTCGTGACTATGCAGAATCACCTTTGTAGATGGAAACATTTCATATAAGGCGCAATGTATACCAGTTTCAGCAGAAGGTGTCATGTGTTCATACGGCGCTTGGGTCTTACCTTGAGCGTCAATGGTAATAAAATCAGTATCTAAACACGATGATTTATCTATTCCTGAACGGGAAACCCATAGTCGATTAGCATCATCTTTAAAGGAGTAATTCGTTGACGTCGCGGGGCTGTGACCTTGATGGTGTAACAAGCGAATACAGTCGGCTAATTCTTTAGCAAATGCAGGTATTTCCTTCATGCATCAAAGGTAAAAGATTCGATAAGAAAAAACAAGATTAGCTGAGTGCTGCTTTGACCAAGCTAGCGATTAACTTTCCGTCTGCTTTCCCAGATAATTTCGCGGAAAGGTGACCCATGAGTTTACCCATATCTTGAGGACCAGAAACACCTAAGGTGGCAATTGCTGTATTAATTTCAGCTTTTATTTCTTCCTCTGATAATTGTTTTGGCAAAAACTCTTCAATGACCTTTGCTTGAACCATTTCATCGGTTGCTAGATCTTCTCGCCCTTGAGCCATGTATAATTCATAGGTTTCCATGCGTTGTTTGTATAATTTCAAACAAATCTTCATGGCGACTTCATCACTTACTTCAGATCCGCTTCCAGAAGTTGCTTCAAGCAAAATTTTGGATTTCACATCGCGCAACGCGGCTAAGCGATCTTTATCCTTAGCCAACATCGCTTGTTTGATGTGGTCATTTATCGTTGCGGCAATGCTCATATTAATCTACGTTATCGTGTAAGTAGCTATTGCTTCGTAATCCAGCATCTCCGTTACCACTTCCAGACAAGCCGAATCTACTAACGTTGTTGTCTTGAGAAGGTCGCTCATCATTAACTTCTACATTTCTACGCAGGTAAGCAGGTTGAGACTCATACTCTGCAATACTTTCTGCATTCTGAATTCGTGAAGTGATTTCTTGAATTTTAGAAACACGCTCTTCATTTCTTCTTGCGATTTCCTCGGGTAATACGGTAGATTGAATGCGGTAAGATTTCGGGGCTTCCTCCGATTCATCATCCAATTGATGACGAATTACCTCTTGTTCTGCTTCTGGTTGTACTGTTGAACTTGGCGTTGTAACATGCACAGGCTCCGAGGTAAAATCAAATGTTGGCTGTTCTGTTGCTTGAACTTCCCATTCCAACGAAGGAGCAACAAAAGCTGGGGATGGTTCTTCTGTTAATTCATCATCAAACAACTCATATTTAACTTCTTCTCTTTGGTTGGTTTCAGGAGCACTAGTAATTTCAATCTCAGCAATAACAGGAGCTTGCTGCGTTTCTTGTTCAACTACAACGGGCTCTTCTGATTTCAAATACGGCTCTTGATTTAAAGTTTCCGTTACAGAATTCGATTCGAAGGGCGAGGACATTGGACTTACGATTTCTTTTTTCTGTTCCTCATCCAAATCCATCAATTTTCGCTCAGGAAGCACATAATTCACAGCATCTACCGTTGAAAATCCAGTAGCTACTAGGGTAATTGCTAAGTTATCACCAAGGTTTGAATCATGTCCATGACCCCAAATAACTTCGGCGTCTTCACCGGCAGCATCTTGAATAAAATCGGTAATATTCATGATTTCATCCATCAATACTTCCTTATCGCCATAGGTAATATTAAGTAGTACATACTTAGCTCCACAAATGTCATGATCATTTAACAACGGGGAATTCATGGCCGCTTTAACAGCTTCAAAATCTCTTCCTTCACCGCTAGCCATTGCACTTCCCATTAAGGCTCTTCCGCTATTTCGAAGCACGGTGTTTACGTCATTGAAATCAACGTTGATTACACCAGTGTCGGCAATAACTTCAGCGATTCCTTTTGCTGCAACCGTAAGAATATTATCCGCTTTTTGAAACGCTTCAGAAAGGGTTAAGCTTTTACCAATGGTACGTAGTTTCTCATTATTAATGACAAGCAAGGTATCAACGTTTTGACGTAAACGTTCAAGGCCTTCATCGGCTTGAGAACGACGTTTTTTTCCTTCGAATTCGAACGGAAGGGTTACGATACCAACGGTTAGAATACCCAATTCTTTAGCAACTTGCGCAATCACGGGTGCTGCACCGGTACCTGTACCTCCGCCCATTCCTGCGGTTACAAAGACCATTTTCGTGTTTTTGGAAAGGATTTCACGCAGGTCTTCTATGTTTTCAAAGGCTGCATTCATACCCACTTCTGGCTGCATTCCTGCGCCTCGTCCTTCAGTCAAGGTAGTTCCCAATTGAATTTTAAACGGTACGGGAGAAATATCTAGGGCCTGACGGTCTGTGTTACACACAACAAAATCAACTCCTTTAATTCCTTGATTGTACATGAAATTAACGGCATTGCTACCTCCTCCACCAACACCGATTACTTTAATAATTGAATTCATATCTCTTGGGATGTCAAAAATTTCGTTCATTTTACTTTTAATATAACTGTTATTTAATCTTCATCTTTCATGAAGAAGTTTTCTAATTTTTTAAGGTTTTCTTTCGAAAGAACTTTTGCAAAGAATGCGCCCTTTTTGCGAGGATCCGCATGAGTTCTAACTTCAGTTACACTGGAAGCAACATCGGTAGAATCTCCACGTTCTTCTTGTTCAAAGCCTTTTAATACTAAGCCGATTCCAGTGGCATAGATTGGGCTTGAAATATTTTCTATTTGATTGGTATTAGCCAAATGTTCGGTTGGGTAACCTATGCGGGTATCTAATCCAGTAATATACTCAAACAACTGCGGGAGGTGTTTAAGCTGTGAGCCTCCACCGGTAACCACAATTCCTCCGATGATTTTCTTCTCAAAACCTGAATTCCGGATTTCTACACGAACTAATTCGATGATTTCCTCCATACGGGCCTGAATAATTCCCGCTAGGGTAGACAAACGAATTTCCTTTGCATCACGTCCTTTAAGCCCAGGAATACAAACGACTTCATGGTCTTTACTTTCACTTACCAGCGCACTACCAAAGCGTACTTTTAAACGTTCCGCTTGTTTTTGCATGATTCTGCATCCCATGCGAATGTCTTCAGTAATCACATTTCCTCCAAAAGGAATAACAGCGGTATGACGAATTAAGCCGTCATAAAATATGGCTACGTCTGTGGTTCCACCACCAATGTCTACTAAAACAACACCTGCCTCTTTCTCTTCATCACTCAACACGGCATTCGCAGAAGCGATTGGCTCTAACACAATGGCGCTAATGCTTAAATCGGAGCGCTCAACACAGGTCCTAATGTTAGTTACATTGGAAACATGCCCCGTAATAATATGGAAATTCGCTTCTAATCGAACCCCGGTCATGCCAACAGGATCTTTAATCCCTTGTTCATTATCCACGATATATTCCTGAGGCAACACGGTAATAATTTCTTCACCTGGCGTCATAACCATGGCGTACATATCGTCGATAAGCGCATCGATATCTTTTTGTGAAATCTCCCCTAACACATTCTTGCGGGTATGAATTCCTCGGGTTTGTAGACTTTTAATGTGTTGGCCAGCAATACCAACGTACACATTATTTATTTTCAAATTGCCCGAAACTCGTTCTTGTGCAAGGGAAACTGCATGCGTAATGGACTGGATGGTTTTATCAATATTAGAAACAACCCCTCTCATCACTCCCAAGGATTCACTTTTCCCCATGGAAATAATTTCTATTTTGTCGTGTTCATTTTTCACACCAACAAAACATGCGATTTTAGTGGTGCCAATATCTAAACCCACTACTACTTTGGGTGCTTTCTTAGTCATTTTTGTTCCGCTTGCGGCAAACGATTTGTCCATCATACATTAAATTAATTTCCGAATACTTATCCCATCCTTCATAAGGCAAGCCTTCTTTATAAAAGATTTTCAGCCGGGTAAATTTGTCTTTCACTTGTTTCTCAGAATAAGCTGTCCCAAAAACGATTTTCAGGTCACCTACTAAGGGCGTCAACACAAAATCCCCGCTTCTTTCTAAATAAACTTGACCTATCAATGCGCGTAACATCGGATCATTACAAACATAATTTGAAATACGATAGATTTCATCTAATTTTCGAATATTTTTCAATGAATCGTTGTTAATAATTTTTATTGCATTTTGATGATGTAGGGGTTCAGCAATTTCTCCTGAAAACAGAAGGACTTTTGCGGTATGAAGGTGAGTTTTTGAAATGGTTATTCCATCGGTATCTAGATAGTATGATTTGCCATTTTTCGCAAAAATCCGAGCCATCGGTTTTCTTAACCACACTTCTATTTTCCAGTCACCGCCCAACAACTTGTATACACGAACTTCTTTCACCTCTTCCATGGCCCTAATGCCCTCCTCTATTTTCAGTACGGGTAAGGTTTCGCTTCGTTGATTTTGAACAAACCATCGATTGGATAAAATTCGATTATACAGTTCCTTTTCATTTAAAAAGGCATCAGCTCCATCTACGTGAACAATGATCTTCGGTTCTTTTAAAGGACGCTTATGCTCCGAATGTATTCCAAGCACCCAAAGCACAACGATGCCCAAGGATGTTAGACTTAACAACAAAATTTTAATCCATGTTTTCATAACGCAGAGTCATTAATTTGAAGCAGTTCTTTAATCGGTTCAACCATCCGATCGATGTCTCCGGCGCCTATGGTAAGCAGCACACCTTTAGTATTAGATCGCAAATGTTCCAACAGTTCCGATGGATTCATAAGGCGTTTGTTTGGGTTTTTAATTTTCTGTAAGAGCCAATTCGAATCTATACCTTGTATCGGCAATTCGCGCGCTGGATAAACCGGTAATAAAATCACCGAATCCAGTTTAGCTAATTCTTGTCCAAATGCATCCCCGAAATCGCGGGTTCTAGAAAATAAATGCGGTTGAAAGATCCCCGTAATTGGTTGGTTTGGAAACATATGACGCACGGAAGAAATCAAGCGATTAATTTCAGTAGGATGATGCGCATAGTCATCAATATAGACCACATTTTTTCCGGAATATATCTTTTCAAATCTCCGTTTTATCCCTTTAAACTGTTGAAATTTACGAACCAATTCATGCATATCTGCGCCTAAGTTATCACACAGGGCTAAGGCAGCCAAGGCATTTTCAACGTTATGCGAGCCGTTAATTCCGATGCATAAATGGGCATAAGTTGATGTTGGTGTGTAAAGATCAAAGCATGCCCCATCCACTGATTCGGTAATATTCTGTGCCGTGTAGTCAGCCGTACTTGAGTTTAATGCATAGGTTTTCTTCTTGCAAAGGGTATTGATTTTTAGTCCTTCTTTTAGGATTAAAAAGCCAGAAGGGTCGATTTTCATCGCAAATTGCCTAAATCCTTCATAAAATTTCTCTTCCGACTCGTAAATATCCAAGTGATCGGGGTCGATGTTGGTAATTATTGAGGCAAAGGGAGACAAATTTAAGAATGACCGGTCATATTCATCGGCTTCAATCACGGTATACTTCGATCTTGGATTTATTAAAAAGTTGTTGCCAAAATTCGTTGCTATGGCCCCTAAAAACGCACTACATCCGAGTTCGGTATCATTGAGTAAGAAAGCCAACATGGCAGAAGTAGTTGATTTTCCGTGAGTACCAGCTACACAGAGTCCGTTTGAATTTCTTGTGATTTCTCCTAAAGCTTGGGCACGTTTTAGTACATGATATCCCAGGGATTTAAACTGTTTAAACCACACATTTTCTGAACTTATGGCAGGCGTATAAATCACCAAGGTTGATTCTTTAGAAAAACATTCGTTTTCTTGCCAAACATCATCATAACTAATTACCGCGCCTTCTTGCGTGAGGCTATCCGTTAGATCGCTTCGCGTTTTATCATAACCAAAAACCTTACAGCCCAATGCCAAATAATATCTTGCCAGGGCAGACATTCCAATGCCACCGATACCAATAAAGAAGATTACCTTAGGTTGATTAGTTGTCATGATTTATCAGCTGATTACAAATTCTAACAATATCTTCCGTGGCGTTGGGAAGCGCTAATGTTTTAATAGCTTGAGCGAGCGACGCTGCTTTGGACGCATCATCCAACAGCGCATGTATACTTGGCCACAACAACTGCACCACCTTATTGTCCGGAACCAACACAGCCGCATCCCGTGAGGTGAGCGACAAGGCATTTTTCGTTTGATGATCTTCCGTAACGTTGGGTGAAGGGACTAAGATACAAGGTTTCCCCACTATGGTTAATTCAGAAATTGACGTGGCACCTGCCCGAGAGATAATTACATCGGCAACAGCATACGCTAAATCCATGCGTTCAATAAAGGGAAGTAATTTTATATGACTTGGTAAGTCTAACTTTTGGTATTCCTCAAAGTACCCTTTACCGCATTGCCATAGGATTTGAATTCCATCCTGTCTCCTCAATTCTTCCAAGGCATGAACAACCGCAGCGTTAATAGAACCTGCACCAAGCGATCCTCCCATGATAAACACCGTTTTTCTGGAAGCATCTAAGCCATAAAATGCGAATCCATCTTGCTTGTTCGGCAAGCCATGAATTAGGTCTTTACGCACGGGGTTCCCGGTAAGGTGAGTTACATCTTTTGGAAAAAATCGATCCATTTGGGGATACGCCACACAGATTGCTTTGGCTTTTTTTGCTAAAAGCATATTTGTTTTGCCTGGAAACGAATTCTGCTCCTGAATTAAGGTAGGAATCTTCAGCCAATTCGCTACTTGCAGGGTTGGTCCACTGGCATAACCCCCTACACCAATGACCAATTGCGGATGAAACGATCTTACAATTGAAAATGCAGATGACATACTCGTCATGATCTTAAATGGAAGGGTCGCATTTTTCAAAAGGTTCTTCCGATTTAATCCGGCTATATTCAATCCTTTAATAGAAAATCCGGCTTGCGGTACTTTTTCCATTTCCATTTTACCATTCGCTCCGACAAATAAAATATCTATTCCTGGGTTTTGAGCTTTCAAGGCCTCTGCTATTGCTATGGCCGGAAAAATATGTCCCCCGGTTCCACCACCTGAAATAATCACTCGATTTAATGTCATTATGCTGGATCTATTTGTGTTTTTCCTGAATTTTGTTTTACAGCGAAGGATTGGACAATGCCAATTGAAACACACGCCATAATAAGGGCAGAACCTCCCATCGCTAGAAAAGGCATATTTTGCCCTGTAACGGGGAACACACCGGTACAAACTAGCATATTAATGCTGGCTTGGGCGAGTAAATGCAAACCTATTGCCATAGAAACATACGTTTCAAACAGGTTATCCGATTTTAGCGCAATGCGAATAATTCGATACAAGAGAACGAGGTAAAGAAAAATCAAAAACACTGCCGAAAATGCCCCGAATTCTTCTACAAAACTGGCATAATAAAAATCTGCATATGCTTCAGGGATATACTCTTTTAACTTTCCATCTCCAACGCCCGTACCAAACCAAGAACCGGCGTGAATTGCACGTCGCGCGTCTAAGGCCTGTGCATTTTCTAAGACATTCTGATCCGTCGTAATGTTATTGGTTAATCGATTTTTCCAAGTTTCATAGCGTGGTAAAATATTTAAACTTGGAAGTGCGGAATGGATACCAATAACAACGACCAGCAATCCGACACCGGCCATTCCCATCGTTGTGAGCTTTGAAAGTGGAACTTGACCAATAAAGAGCACAGCCATGGAGAGTGCAAAAAGCAATAAAGAGGTTGAAAGGTTATCTTTAAAAATAAGTCCACAAATAATCACGATGGGAATCATTAAGGGCAAAATCCCTTCTTTCCAATCGTTCAATTTTTCTTTTTTACGAACCAATAATTTAGATAAGTAAAGAAACAAGGCGAGTTTAGCAAAATCGGAAGATTGAAAGGTTAATCCGATCAGTGGAATTTGAACCCAACGTCCGGCACCGTTGATTTCCTTTCCAAAAAAGAAGGTAAATATCAAAAGGGCGATTGCGAAAAAGTAACTGAATTTTGCAATTTGGCTTATAAATTTCGGATCTAATTTGTGAATGAAAAAAATACAAGCAAAGCCAATCACTACATAAATTAGATGCTTAAACAAATAATAAAATGGGGTACTCCCTTCCATTTTCACCAGAATGGGCACAAAACTGTAAACGGTTACAATAGATAGGGCCAACAATAAGAGCGTAATTACCCAAATGACCATATCTCCCTTAAGGTACTTTATGAATAGCTCTTTCATAATCCGTGAATAGTTTTTAAAATCAAGGCCAATTCATTGATCGAATCAATGCCATAAGCCCCGCAACCAGTTAACATAATAATTCCTTTACCCGATGTTAAATTGGGTTGTTTAAGCACGGAGGAAACGGAATCAAATACTTGAAAATCCATATTCAGCACCCTTGAGGTATTCGCCTCATCGATGAGATAAATGCTTTGAACATTGGGAAATTGTGCATGGGCTGAATTAACAACAACATTAAAATAATCCACCGTACACAACCAATGAATAGGAAAAGGCATTGAATCAAAGGTAGATCGCAAAACGGGCGCTGGGGCATCTAACCAAGTAAATACGTCAAATCCGTGGTATTTCCCTCTGGGCTGAATGCTAGTAATCGATGCTCGCGCAAGGGTGTCGAGCCGATTTTCCTTTAATTCGGCAATAAAATCTTTAACCTTTTTCTCCATTTTTACAAGGAACGTACCGCTTGTTTAAACTGATTTCCACGATCTTCATAACTTTTAAACAAATCGAAACTTGCACATGCTGGAGAAAGCAATACGGTCTCATTCTTTTTAGCCAATTGGAACGCTGCTAGCACGGCTTCATTTGCGGATTTTGTTTCCACGATTTGTTCAACGTGATCAGCGAAAGCCTCAATAATTTTGGAATTATCTAAGCCAAGGCAAACAATCGCTTTTACTTTCGATTTTACAAGGGCCTCTAATTCGGAATAGTCATTTCCTTTATCCACTCCGCCAACAATCCAAACGGTTGGGTGCTCCATGCTTTCGAGCGCATACCAAGCTGAATTAATATTTGTTGCTTTAGAATCATTGATAAACTCCACGCCATTCACCTTAGCGACGAATTCCAAGCGGTGTTCCACATTCTCAAAATCCATTAGACTTTCGCGAACTAATTCAGTTCGAATATCTAATAAGCGAGCAGCAATCCCAGCTGCTAATGCATTTTGTGCATTATGTTTGCCTTTTAAGGCGAGTTCATGAATTGACATAGTTGTTGTTGTTTTTATGTTTATTATTAGTTGTTCGTTTTGAATATATCCACCGAAATCAAGGGGTTCGGTAGATGAAAAAGGAGCCATACACGCCTTAACAGGATGCTTCTCCAACCAAGCAGAAATCACCGCATCGTCGGCATTATAAATGAAGAAATCTTCACCTGTCATGTTTTGTAGCACCCGAAATTTTGAAGCGACATAGCGCTCCATTTGGTAGTTATAGCGATCTAAATGATCTGGGGATATGTTTGTGAGCACTGCAATATCTGCTTTAAACGAATGCATGTCGTCGAGTTGAAAGGAACTCAATTCCAAGACATACCATTCAAAATCATTCAGCGCTACTTGTTTTGCATAGCTTTGGCCAACATTTCCGGCAAGCCCTACATTAAATCCCGCTTTTTTAAGGATGTGGTAAATCCAAAGCGTAGTAGTGGTTTTACCATTGCTTCCGGTAATGCAAATTGTTTTACCCTTAGAAAATGGTTTAGCAAATTCGATTTCAGAAACCACCTGAATTCCTAGCGCTCTAATCTCTTGTATAATTTTTACGGACTCTGGAATTCCAGGAGACTTAACAACCAAATCTGCGCTCAGAACGCGCTCAGGTGTATGCCCATTCTCTTCAAATTCAATCCCATAGGAAACCAATTCTGCTTTTACTGACGCTTTAATTTCACCGGCATCCGATACAAAAACAGTTAGGCCCTTGACCTTTGCCAAGACCGCAGCACCGATGCCACTTTCAGCAGCACCCAAAACAACGATATGTTTCCCGTCTCGGTTCAATTAACGCAACTTTAGGGTGATAATCGTAACGACAGCCAATAGAATTCCAACGATCCAAAATCTTGATACGATTTTTGCTTCATGGATTCCCTTTTTCTGAAAATGATGGTGCAGTGGGGCCATTAAGAAAATTCGCCGGCCTTCCCCAAACCTTCGTTTTGTAATTTTAAAGTAACCAACCTGAAGCATAACCGATAAGTTCTCTATCAGAAAGACCCCACACAAAACCGGGATAAGCAGTTCTTTTCGCACTGAAATGGCAAAAACTGCAATAATACCACCGAGTGCTAAGCTCCCCGTATCCCCCATGAAAACTTGGGCTGGATACGAATTATACCAAAGAAACCCGATGCAGGCACCAACAAAGGCTGCAATAAATACAACCAATTCTTCTGCTTGAGGAATGTACATTACATTCAAATAATCCGCGAAGCGTGCGTTCGAGCTTACATATGCAAAAACAGCCAAAGCCAATCCGATAATGGCGGAAGTTCCTGTTGCCAAGCCGTCTAAGCCGTCCGTCATATTGGCTCCGTTCGAAACGGAAATAACAATAAAAATAACGATGGGAATAAAGAGTAACCATCCGTAGCTCTTATTTGAATCACCGATTAACCAATTGTAATTAAATTCATTTCCTTTGATGAATGGAATGGTGGTTGTCATATCGTCCGTAGCAATCCAGCGGTAGTTCTCATTTTTTTCTTGGACATGTTCGTGGGTCACAAATTGTTCATCTGATTGCAGTACATAATTCAGCGGCACCCGCTTGTGCACTCGGACATCATTAGAAAAATATAAAATTGATCCAACCAAAATCCCAACACCGATTTGACCAATAATTTTAAACCTCCCCTTTAAGCCCTCTTTATTCTTACGGAATACTTTAATATAATCATCTAGAAACCCAATTAAACCAAGCCAAACCGTGGCCAAGACCATGGTAATCACATACACATTATGAAGTTTCGCAAAAAGCAAGGTTGGCACTAAAATAGACCCGAGAATTATAAGGCCTCCCATGGTTGGCGTACCTGATTTTTCAATCTGGCCTGCCAACCCTAAATCCCTTACGGTTTCACCGATTTGCTGTTTCCTCAAGGAATTAATCATTCGCTTACCAATGACAATAGAAAATAGCAGTGAAAAAATCAAAGCCATCGAAGCCCTGAATGAAATAAAATCAAATAATCCAGCTCCAGGAAAATTCAATTGATCTAATAACTCAAATAAATAGTACAGCATATCTAATTGTTTTTATTAAAAAATGAGTGCGCAATTTGATAATCATCGAATGGATGTTTCACTCCATCTATCTCTTGATATTTTTCATGTCCTTTCCCAGCGATAAGGACTACATCCCCGGTTTGTGCCAATAAACTTGCGGTTTGTATCGCTTGCGTTCGATTCGCTATTGCCAACACTGGCGTATCGCTTGAATTATTAATACCCGCCTGCATATCTTCTAATATCTGGCTAGGCTTCTCTGTTCGAGGATTGTCGGAGGTTAAAATAACTTGGGTGCTGAATTTCTGAGCAATCGCGGCCATGGTTGGTCTTTTTGCTTTATCTCGATCTCCACCACAGCCAACCACCGTGATTATTTTTTGCTTGTCTTTTCTAAAATGCCCAATGGTCTTGAGTACATTTTCTAGTGCATCCGGTGTATGGGCATAGTCTACAACCACGGTCACACCTTGGGTACTTTTAAAAAATTGAAAGCGACCTTCAACAGATTCTAGGGTTGACATTGCTGTAATCAACTCTAAGGCAGGAATTTCAAGAAGGCGTCCGACCCCATACACAGCAAGTAAATTATAGGCATTGAATGCGCCAATCAACTGCGTATGAACTTCTACATCGTTCAGCTTCATAACCAACCCACCTAACTCATTTTCCAAGATAAGTCCTTTAAAATCTGCCATACTGGTAAGGGCATAGGTACTTTTTGAAGCCCGGGTATTTTGAAGCATTACTTCACCGTTTCGATCATCCCGGTTAGTTAATGCAAAGGCATGAGGCGGTAAATCATCAAAGAATGCTTTTTTCGCTTGAATATATGCGGCAAATGTTTGATGATAATCCAAATGATCGTGTGTGATGTTTGTAAAAACTGCCCCACGAAATTGCAAGCCAAAAATTCGATGCTGATGAACTGCGTGGGAACTAACTTCCATAAAGCAATGGCTGCAGCCTTCATCTACCATAGCTCTTAGCAAGGCATTTAAGGCTAATGGATTTGGCGTCGTATGGGTAGCGGGAATCGTTTCCGTTCCAATTTTATTTACCACGGTGGACAGCAAGCCCACGTTATAGCCCAAGCGCATAAACAAATGATACAAAAGGGTAGCGCACGTAGTTTTACCGTTCGTTCCAGTAATCCCTACCAATGTTAATTCTTGAGATGGATTTCCATACCATTCACACGCTAAGAGGGAAAGTGCTTTTCTAGTATCTGCTACTTCGATCTGAATAAAATCGGCTGGCACGCTTATTTTACGTTGAACCATTGCGATGCGACAGCCCTGATCATACACTTGACTCAAGTAAGCATGGCCATCGTTCGTTAATCCTTCCAAGGCAATAAAAAGGCAGTTTTCTTTCGCGGCACGCGAATCAAAAACGATTTCTTCAATTTGGATGTTAGTATCCGTGTATTGAACGCCAATGGCCTGAAGTAAGTGAGTTAATGCCTTCATTTCAATTCAAGTTTTACCAATTGTCCTTTATGAATTTCTGTTCCTGGATTCAAACTTTGCAACACAACGCGTCCATATCCTTTAAGCGAAACGCTTAGTCCCTTTAACTCTAAAAGGTAAACTGCGTCTTTAGCTGTCATGCCCTTAACATTTGGCACACCGGATTTACGGAGTTGTACTGCATTTAGGTGGATGCTATTGTTCAGCGAATCTGCTTCAACCCATTTAGCGCTGGTATTTAATTGAAAGCGTACGCCAAGAAGTTTTAGCACCTGAGTCACATCCTTGTAGTAACCACCCTTAACGGATGGAAGTCCAAGCGCGAAGGGCTTACGTTCGTTTATGGCAGGATGATAGGTAAGATTAGATGCATATATTTTATTGGCAATTGCTGCAAATACTGGACCCGCAACGAGCGCGGCATATTTTTGTTTTTTAGGACGCGTTACAACTACAACACATGTATATTTAGGATTATTCGCAGGGAAATACCCTGCAAAAGATGCTTGAAAATCGCTTTGATTTTCCTCTACATATTGACTTTTATCATTGAGTAATCGGGCTGTTCCTGTTTTTCCGGCAATAGAAAATTGGCTAGAAGTTAATTTCTTTCCTGTTCCTCGGGACATCACTCCCTTGAGGCAGTTTTGCATAATTTTCAGCGTAGCATCCGAGCAAATTTTTTCACGAATCACAACGGGCTTCATTTGTTTTATGATCTTACCGCCACGACGGATTTCCTTAACGAACAATGGACGTAGAAACTTCCCGTTGTTAGCAACTGCATTGTAAAAAGCGCAGGTATGTATGGGAGATTGTTGGTATTCATATCCAATAGACATGGACGGAATTGAATACGGCGACCATCCGGCACTACCCGGGGTAAAGTACTTTGGTCCAAGTTCTCCTGGAATTTCAGTCCCCAAGGGTTCGGTAAGACCGAATTCACCCAAGCGTTGAAGGAACAATTCTGGGTCATTCCGGTATGCCTTATATAAAATTAGCGCAATTACATTGGAGGATTTCTCGAACGCTTGTTGAATCGTAATCGTTCCATAGCCTCTTCCGTCATTAGCATCCATGAACCTTTTACGATACACTTGATAAGATCCAACGGCGTTAACCTTATCGGTAATCTTGAACTTATTATCTTCTAGGCCAGCCATAATTGAAGCTAATTTCATGGTAGACCCTGGCACCTCTCTTAATCCTACGGCGTGATTGAATTTCTCTGAGAAACTACCGTCTTTTTCTCTATCCAAATTAACTATGGCCTTTACGTGCCCGGTAGCAACTTCCATTAAAATAACGGTACCACTTTCGGCATCCATTTCTTTCAATTGATGCTCAAGTTCAGAATGTGCTACTTCTTGGATGTCCTTATCAAAGGTGGTAACCACATCTGCCCCTTCAATTGGATCTTTAGTAAATCGACCTGTTTTTTTCCAACCCGTTGTAATGCGATGTTCGATTTCTTTTCCGGGCTCCCCTTCCAAATAGTGGTGATAAGCCCCTTCAAGACCAACCTCCAGGTTGAGGTCTTTTTTATAATACCCCAAGGTACGTTTCAACAAAATACCATTTGGCGCTTTTCGAATGATTGTTTCTTCATTATCAATAAGCCCACCTTTCATTCGACCTAAATTGAAGATTGGTAATTTACCTATCCGTTTCCGCTCTTCATTGGTTACCTTTTTTCGGATCAATACATACCGAGAGCCATTTGCTCGCGCAGTACGTATTTCGTTTTCATAGGACCTGGAAGGCTTATCCTTGTACATTCGAGCCAATCCATCGGCTAAATTGGATACTTCCTCGTCAAAGGTTTTTTGATCAACCACTGTAGGATCCATGTGAATGTCATAGT
This sequence comes from Flavobacteriales bacterium, assembly GCA_947463385.1. GTDB lineage: Bacteria > Bacteroidota > Bacteroidia > Flavobacteriales_D > Crocinitomicaceae > UBA952. The sequence continues at coordinate 10,406 of CANHSL010000002.1, read as the reverse complement.
AGGAAACGGAGGTTAACAGGGGATTTAAATTAGCATCTAAAATCTCTCCCATCCGCGGCGCCCGATCCTGAAGACGGACGGGTAAATCCACTTCTTCCGTGGTCCATTGAAGCTTAAGCGTTTTATATAAGCCAACGAACATCACGAAGATGAATCCGAAATAAAGGGCATACGCCCTAAACACCATAGGTCCTTTTTCGCTACTCATCGGAACTTACAATTTCATTTGACTTAATAACTTTAATCGCATTTTCGGATTCTAAAAGCTCCTTTTTCTTTAAGCGTTCAACCATTTTGTACCGACGCGTTCGTTCTTCCAGTAGGGTTTTGATTTCGATGTACTCTGCTGTGTTTTGATCTACTTCACGTCGAGTTTCTTGGATCTCCTTGAGCACAGACTTACCGTAATACCCCTTTGCAACAAGCACAAAGAGTAAAAAGAACAGAAAAAGGATGTAACTCAAGTTATTAATCACGAAATCCTTGGTCAGAAATTCACCGTTCAAAATTTGAGAAAACGCCGTGGCTTTCTTCGATTTTCCTGGTTTCGAAGATTCTGAAGTTGGCTTCTCGTCGCTGGTATATCTATTCTCTGTCATTGCTTTTGAGCTATTCGTAATTTGGCGCTGCGAGCCCGATTATTCACTAACACTTCTGCTTCAGTAGGCACAATAGGATGTCTGTTTATTTCATCAAAAGGGCGCTGAAGATTTCCATAAAAATCACGGACTTCTTTCCCTTCGAAATTTCCTTTTTTGAAGAAATTCTTTACTAAGCGGTCCTCAATGGAATGGTAAGAAATCACAGCAATTCGTCCCCCTGCATTTAAGAGGTCAACGGAATCTTCCAATAATTTTTTAAGGGCTCCAATTTCATCGTTTACCTCAATGCGCAAGGCCTGAAATACTTGAGCGATGTATTTATGATCTTTTCCTCGTTGCGCCAGTGGTTCACAAAGGGTTGCGAGCTGATCTGTTGTTTCAAAGGGAAGGTGTTGCCGTGCGGTTAAAATCGTTTGCACCAAGCGAAACACATTGGGTAAATCCGTGTATGAATTAAAAATCCGGAGTAACTCCTCTTCTGAACCTTTATTAAGCAGTTCTGCTGCGGTAATGGATGCCTTTTGATTCATACGCATATCTAAAGGCGCGGCGCTCCTAAAACTAAAACCCCGGTCTGCGATATCAAACTGATGGGAAGACACCCCGATGTCTGCAAGGATTGAATCAACTTTCTTGACACCAAGCGCCAGTAAGTGATTTTTTATAAACTTAAAATTGCCCCCAATTAACTTAAAATTCGGAACTGGAATCGCGTTTTTACTCGCATCCTCATCTTGATCGAAGGCGTACAAAAACCCTTCATTGGATAACTTAGATAGAATATACTGTGAATGACCGCCACCTCCAAAGGTAACATCCACTACAATCGACGTCGGATTAATGGCGAGGCCATCAACGCTTTCATGCAGTAAAACCGGAACGTGGTATGCTTCGTTAATCTTCATTGTTTCCTTCACCCATTACTTCATTCGCTAAGTCGGCAAAGTCAGGCATATTCCCTTCGATCATCTCGAAGTATTTAGCCCGATCCCAGATTTCGATGCGGTCGTTGTATGCAATGAGCATAACTTCCGACACCAAGCCAACGCGTTCCATGTGAGCAACTGGAATCAATAACCTACCGGCATTATCCAAGGTGAGCTGTTTGGCCCCTTGATGGAATAGACGGTAGAACATCCTGTTTTTAGGGTTGAAAAGATTGATTTTACTCAAACTTGCACTTAGCTTTTCCCATTCAGGAAGCGGATACAAGGTGAGGCAATCTTCAAAGCCCTTGTTCAACATAAAATCACGCTGAGCACTAGCGGCGAGCTGCTTCCGTAACCCGGAAGGAAATAGAAACCGACCCTTTGTGTCCAGCTTCACTTCAAACTCACCAACTAAACCTGCCATAGCGTTAATAATGGGTAAAAGTAGTAGATTTCCTCCCACTTTTTACCACCGATTTTTAAATTGTTAATAACTTATTTGGTAAAATTACAGCAATCGAATCGAATAAAAAAATAATTACTAGATAAATAAAGGATTCTAGGAAAATAAACAAAGTGGTAATTTGTGGTAATTATTAAAAACTTACCTTTGACCATGCAAAACAAATTGGCCGGCATCGGTCTTCTGGTGATCCTCGGGGCCGTGTGGGGCAGCTCATTTATTTTAATGAAATTGGGTATGGAGCCTGTCCAAGGGTTTCCCACCATGAATCACTTTCAAGTTGCAGGGTTGCGCATGACCATAGCAGCCCTTGTGATGCTACCCTTTGCTATTCGATCGATTAAGTTACTAAAGACCAAAAGCGCTCCGTTTTTATTAATCGTAGGACTTTGTGGGAATTTTATACCCTCGTACCTTTTTACCTATGCGGGCACTGGCCTAAGCAGCGGATTTTGTGGCATACTTAATAGTTTTACTCCTATTTTCACCGTACTCATTGCATTCATTGCATTTAAAACTAAGGTACATTGGTTGCAAGTAGTCGGCATATTGATTGGTACCGTTGGCATCGTTTCATTGGTGACTTCAGGAGGAGATTTAACCTTAATAAATAGCCCATCCCACATTGGCGCTGTTTTGATTGCCACCCTACTTTATGGGATCAGCGTGAATACCATTCGCCATAAATTAAGCCACATCAGCCCACTTGAAGTTACATCGCTGGGACTGTTCTGTATTCTCCCCTTCGCCTTATCTAGTTTTCTATACGAGGGCACCCATGAAGACATCCTAAATAAACCGTTTGGATGGTCCGCCCTGGGGTATGTGGTCCTTTTAGGTGTAATCGGGACAGCTATTTCGAACATTTACTTTAACCGGCTAATTAAATTAACCTCCGCTATATTCGCGAGCTCCGTCACCTACCTAATCCCCATCTTCGCTGTACTTTTTGGTTTTATCTTAAAGGAATCAATCACATACTTGCAGTTCATTTCTATGCTTGTTTTGCTCTCAGGCGTCTTTTTAGTTAACTTCCACGAACTTCTTTTGCGCGGCATGCGAAAGAAAAAGCGTTAGTTGTTTTGAAATTGAATATGATTTATTATCTTTGCACTCCTAATTTTAATTCGAGTCAAACATGTACGCAATTGTAGAGATAGCAGGGCAGCAGTTTAAAGTGCAAAAAGACCAAAAGGTATTCGTTCATCGATTAGATGCTGAAGCCGGATCAAATATGACGTTTGATCACGTGTTATTGGTAGATAACGAGGGAGCAATCACTCTTGGCGCCCCAGTTATAGCCGGTGCAACAGTCACCGCAGAAGTCCTTGACCATGTCAAAGGAGATAAAGTAATCATTTTCAAGAAAAAACGAAGAAAAGGTTACACAGTAAAAAATGGTCACCGTCAGCAATTTACGGCGTTGAAAATTACAGGTATTAAAGCTTAATTAACGAGATTAAAAGTTTAGATCATGGCACATAAGAAAGGAGTCGGTAGTTCCAAGAACGGTAGAGAATCACATAGCAAGCGTTTGGGCGTAAAAATCTTTGGTGGTCAAGCCGCTATTTCCGGAAACATCATTGTACGTCAACGTGGTACACAACATCACCCAGGAGACAATGTTGGAATTGGTAAAGACCATACATTGTTTGCATTAACAGATGGTTTAGTAGAATTTCGTAAAAAGAAAGATAACCGTTCATTTGTTTCAATTGTTCCCTTCGAGCAAGCGTAAACAATACATTCCATACAAGATATTTAGCCCTTTCTTCGGAAGGGCTTTTTTATTTTAGTTATTTTGTACTTGAAATGCTAAAAATCCTACAACATAACCTAGCGCTAAGTTTGCTTTCTGGCGCCTTACTTACGGTTTCCTTTCCATTCTCTGGAAGTATAACTCCTCTTGTATTTGTTGCTTGGATTCCTTTGTTTGTTGTCGCCCTGCGATTAAGGCAGCAAGTTCGAGGATTGCTTAATTTTTTCGCATACGCGTATTTCACCGCGTTTATCTTTAATGTTGGAACTACATGGTGGATCTGGAATTCCACGGCTGGAGGTGCGTTAATGGCCTTCATTTGCAATAGTTTACTAATGGCTGGCGGCTTGACTATCGGATTCGGTCTGTTTAAGCGCCTAAACGCTGAGTTATTCCTAATCGCGCTTGGATGCACTTGGATATGCTTTGAATTCGTTCATTTTAATTGGGAGTTATCCTGGCCTTGGCTCACGATGGGTAATTACTTTTCCATTCATCCTTCATGGGTGCAATGGTATGAATACACCGGCACCTTAGGTGGCAGTTTTTGGGTAATCGCCGCAAATATTCTTGGTGTCTTATTTCTATTAAACCGGAAATCAAGGGAATACGCCATAGCATTCATTTCTATTCTTAGTATTCCACTTTTAATTTCATTCATAGTAAGTAAGAAGGCAGACATAGTTAAAAACCCTACGCAATCTGTTGTTATACTGCAACCCAACATTGATCCATACACCGAAAAATTCAACATTGACCCTGCCCAGCAAGTTGAATCGATGCTTGGCTTGGTACGTCCATACCTTCATAATACGTTATTGATTGGCCCTGAAACAGCCATACAGGAAGCGTTCATAGAAAAAGATTTCAACCAAACCAGAAGCTATACCCTATTGGACGAATCACTATCTTCCACAAACAGTTCACTGTTAATCGGTGCCTCTACCTTCCAGCTCTTTGATCAAAAGCATTCCGCCGCAAGTAAGTCATTACCCAATGGATCATTTTATGAATCCTATAATACCGCCTTATTTATGGCCGATAAGCAGCAACAATTCATTCATAAATCTAAGTTGGTACTGGGCGTAGAAAAAATTCCATTTTCGCGCTGGCTTCCGTTTTTAGAGCAACTATCGATCGACAATGGCGGTACGTCTGGGTCTTTGGGTGTAGAATCCGAACCTAAGGTCTTCAACAATGAAGACCAAGCGTACGCTCCAATTATTTGTTACGAATCGATATACGGGGCGTTCGTGGCTGAGCAATGCAACAAGGGAGCAACGCTTTTATGCATCATAACCAACGACGGTTGGTGGGGCAATACCCCCGGACATCGGCAGCACAATCAATTTGCCGCGTTACGTGCCATTGAAACCAGAAAATATGTGGTTCGGTCTGGGAACACGGGCATCAGTTCGGTATGGAATTCGAGCGGTGAATGCATTAAGCAACTTGGATATGATACAAAAGGCGTACTCACCGCAAAGGTCCCGCTAATCAAAGGAAAGACCTTTTACGTTCGCTTTGGCGATTATTTGGGTTGGGTGAGTGTTCTTCTATTCTTATTGCTGGTGGCCGTTCGTTTTAAGACTCAAAAGAACATGTAAGAATCAGGTTTAGTGGTATTGTATCGCGCCCTTTCAGGGCTAGGGTATTACGCCCTTTCAGGGCTAGGGTATCGCGCCCTTGCAGGGCTAGGGTATTACGCCCTTTCAGGGCTTTTCTTGGCCGGCATGAAACAAAAAAGGGGGGCTTCCCACCTACGCTAAAGCTTCGGTGGAATATCGGCCAAATTCATTCCTCTTACAGATATGAAACAAAAAAAGGGGGGCCTTCCCGCCTACGCTAAAGCTTCGGTGGAATATTGGCACACCCCTTCTCCATCAATCAACGTCGTATTAGTACCCTGGATTTTGAATCAGGTTTGGATTTAAGATAATATCTGAGGTAGGGAGTGGATATAACTCCAAGTATGGGTCGATTCCTATTCCAGCCACATCACCGCCTTTGAACGGCCACACATAGGTTGAACCAGCAAACAATCCAAAGCGAATTAAATCTGTTCTTCGGGTTCCCTCCCACTGCATTTCACGCGCGCGCTCATCAATGATGTCAGACAAGGTAACTGTGGCAAAATTGTGCAGGTTATCGCCGTAGGCGCGCTCACGAATTAAGTTCATGTATTGCAATGCCGTACCCTGATCTGTTAAACGCAGACTCGCCTCCGCCATCATCAAATACACATCACCTAAACGGAACATCGGGAAATCGATGTCTGTATGTGGAGAATTCGCATTGTTAGAACCCGTTAGGCCAGCGCTGGTTACATTCTTAAACTTCGGATTTGCATACCCTTGCGTAAATGTTCCTAAGGTGGTTATTTCTTTTGTTTGACCGGCGGTATAAAACAAGTAACGAGAATCTTCCGTGGTATCTGCAAATTTGTTCACCAAGGCCTCAGTAGCTCGTAAACCAGCCCATTTACCGTTTACTCCATAATCTGCAGCTACCATAGATCCTCCTAAAGATGCACATACTAAAAAGGTAGTTCCGCCCCATGTTTGAGCGTACAACCCATCATATACAACTGGGAAGATAATTTCAGGTGACGTTTGATTATCAGCCAAGAACAATTCCTGATAGCTATTATCCAAGGTGAATGGTCCCGCATCCAAAATTTTCTGACAATAATCTTTACAATCACCCCAACGTGCCGTTCCGGTATACACTTCTGCATTCAAATACAACTTAGCCAATAAGGCTTGTGCTGCGGCTTTGGACGCGTGACCATACACCACAGAAGATGCTGGAGTTAAGCTTGGCTCAACAGCTAAAAGTTCTAATTCCACGTAATTAAATAATTCAGCTCGCATGATTCGTTCCGGCTGAAAAGCACCTACTTGATCATTTTCATCAACAAATGGAACATTACCAAATAAATCCATGGCATGGTAATAACTCAATGCCCGTAAAAATCTTGCCTCGTTGCGGTACATGCGAATCATCTGCTTATCGTTCTCACTGAACCCTCTGGCTTCTAATTTTGCATCGCTTGCTTGACCAATGAATTCATTACACAAGGTGATTTGATAATATATGCGATAGTACATCCCTTTAACCCACACATTCTCTGCATTGATATCATTCTTTACCAATTCAGGAATTCCTGGGTCATTCCATCCACAAACCGCTTCGTCGGTTGGTAATTCCTGCAAATTCCAAAGTACACGCACATAGGCAGAGAATCCTTCATCGATTCCTGCGATGTCTGCTTGTCCTGCAGGACCTTGGTTTCCAGTCATTGAAAGACCAGAATACAATTTAGCTAAGACTTTAATGTAATTATTTGGGTCTTTGTATACGGTTTCTGCATTCAGCCCATATTTTGGGGTCTGATTTAATTGTTTATTACATGAGAATCCTAGCAGAAGGGTTCCTAACAATGCGGTATATAAAATTGACTTTTTCATGATCGTTTATTTAAAAATCAAAGGTTAAATTCAAGGTATAAACACGTGGTCTTGGATAGAAATTATTGTCTACTCCACCACCAACTTCAGGGTCTTGACCTGAATACTTCGTAACAACAAATACGTTTTGAACAGAGAATCCTGCGTTCAATCCGATCTTGTTTTTGGTGAAGCCAAGTTTTCCAAAGTTGTATCCTACGTTGATGTTGTCAACACGCAAGAAATTTGCTTTTTCCAGGTAATGGTCAGATAACAACTGGTTCGTGGTTGTTTTTTGTACTTCATCTTCATAGTACAGGGAACTGATGTTATTTAAATATTTCTTAGTTCCTTCTACTGCGGTAAACGTTCCACTGTTTGAATGGATGTTGTTATAAATCGTCGCACCCAATTCGCTACGCATGGATACCCCAGCATACCATTTTCCATATTGGAAATTCAAGGCTGTTCCAAGGAAGATTTTTGGTGCCACTTGGCCCGCATAATAACGGTCTTTCACGTTGATTACGCCATCGTTATTACGATCAACAAAGGCATTTGTATCTTTCCATTTATCGGTTGCTGTGATGTTGCCATCACCGTTCATGTCGATGCTTGCTTGCTGTCCCACTTCGATCAAGCTACCGTCTGTATCATATTGTTGCTCATACAAGAAATACGTAAAGGTTGGATAAGCCACTTGATGAATTAACACTTGGTTGCCAATACCTCCAGCGATACCACCTACTAAAATACCGGGTGAATTCGGGTCTTCAATTTGAGATAATTTAGTGACTTGATTAATGTTATGCGTTGCATTAACCATCCAATCTAGACGCATTTTCTTTTTTGCGATAATTCCCAAATTCAAGCTCGCTTCAATCCCTTTATTTTCCATCCCACCCACATTGGTTAAGATTTGATTTGTAAAGTTTGTTCCTGCCGGTACAGCTACCGTTGCAAGAAGGTCCGACGTAAGTTTCTTATATACGTCGATGGAACCAGAGATTCGGTCTTTTAATAACCCGAAATCCAGTCCGATGTTGTAGCTTGTGGTAGTTTCCCATTTCAAGTTGGCATCAAAGCCTGCAGGACGGAATACGGTGTAGTATTGTCCGCCGAACGCGTACTGCGCGGTTGGACCACCTTCGAAGTAATTCCCGATGTAAGCGTAATCACCGATACCATCTTGCTGACCAGTTACCCCCCAGCCTGCACGAACTTTCAACATATTGATTGCTTTAACATCCTTCATGAATTTTTCTTGGCTAATAATCCAAGCAGCAGAAGCTGCAGGGAACCAACCCCAACGTTGCGCTGGACTAAAACGTGATGAACCGTCACGACGCATGGATACGTTCAATACATACCGATCATTCACGGAATAAATCGCTCTAGCGTAGTAAGACAATAACGCATTCTTCGTGTAGAAAGGATTTGCTGCAGGTAATGCAATGACCGAATCCTGTGCCTGATTGTAGGTTGGGTTGTTCGGACTTGAGGTATACCAATCTTGGTAAGAATACCCAGCTGTTAAATCAAGAATCTGATTTTTTAATTTATCTCCTGAATTATAATTCGCGTAGGCTTCGATTAGTTTATTTCCTTTGGTTTGACGGTATTGGCTATAGCTTCCTTGAGAAAAATAACCAGCCGCAGAGGTCGCTTGCGTCTCCGTATATCCGATTCCCTCGGACTGGTCGGTACCGACATTCACCACCGCTTTAAGCTGCGGTAAAAACGGCATTTTGTAGCTCACCTTTGCATTACCGATGTAGCGATTAACCACACTTCGGTCTTCCGACTGCATGATTAAACCCAGTGGATTTCTTCCGGAAAGGGTGTTTGGTTTGTTGTTGTCAACCCATTCAAAATATCCGCCGTACAACGATGTATCTGAATAAACCGGTTGAGTTGGGTCAAAGAAAGCTGCTCCTAAAGCACCGCGGTTCGCAAAGAATGCGCGCGATTGAACTAATTTTTGATTCACCTCCAGTTGAAGGGCCCCGTCTAAAAAGCTTGGTGTCATGTTTAAACTCAAGGAAGTTCGATTCATATTATCACGCTTCAATAAACCGTTTTCATTACGATTACCTACAGACAAGCGATACGGTAATCCTTTAATCCCTCCGGTAATTGAAATGTTATTATCAGCTACAATTGCATTTCTGAATACTTCGCGTTGCCAGTCGGTATTTGCTGTTCCTAGTAGGGCCTTTTGCGCAGCAGTTCCTTTACGGTTAATGAGTGCACGCAAGGAATCCCCGGTAAGTACATCCGCATATTTCGCAATGGTAGACAAGGATGTTTTTGAATCCAATACCACCTTCACTTGGTTTTGAGTTGCAGACCCTTTTTTCGTAGTAATGATAATCACCCCGTTTGCAGCACGTGAACCATAAATCGCGGTAGCCGATGCATCTTTCAAAACCACAAACGACTCAATGTCGTTCGGATTAATTAAAGACAAGGGATTGGCTGCACCTGAAATACCCCCATTATCTAAGGGAACTCCATCAACGACAATTAATGGATCATTGCTGGCATTAATGGATGTACCTCCACGAAGACGTAAGGTACTCCCTGAACCAGGTGCTCCATCATTCGACGTGACTTTTAATCCCGCGACTTTACCCATCAATAATTGTTCTGGTGTAGCCAGGGAACCCTTAAGAAAGTTTTTCTCATTAATAATGGTGGCGGCACCGGTTAAATCCTTAGTTCTCGTGGTACCATAACCAATCACAACCACCTCATCGGATGCTTTCTGATTATCACCAAAAACTAGATTTTTAGTAACGGTTCCTCCACCTGAAATTGCCACGTCTATGGTCATATCTTCTAATCCAATCAAACGCAAGGTCAACACATAACTTCCATCCGCTAATCCGGTGATTTCATAGGCTCCATTGACATCAGAAAAGGCAACTCCTTTCGTTGGTCCATCTGCTAGAACTTTCACATCGCTTAACTTATTTCCTTTGGGGTCTTCAATTACCCCATTAATTTTACCTGTTTGCGCAAATCCGAGGACGGACAAAGCCAACATTAAAATCAAGGAAAAAGATTTACTAAATAATTGTCTATTCATAATCTCTTAAATTGTTGTTAGTTTTTAATTAAAGTGCTTTCAAATATACTTTTTTTTTCAAAATGTCATTATGACACAAAGAAAATTATGGGAATTTGATTTTCAATTCGTTA
>CANHSL010000001.1 GCA_947463385.1 Flavobacteriales bacterium | reverse complement strand
ATAGGTATACATTCGAGAAGCATTTTCATACCCATCGGTCATGACAATAATTACTACAGAAGTTTCTTCATTCGCAATTTGATGCCCGAAACGTGTTTTGATGTCATAAACGGATTTACCTATTGCGTCCAAGAGCGCCGTTGTCCCACTCAGTTGATAATCATGCATCGATAAGGGCAATAACTCATCGACTACCTTGAAATCAGCGATATTATTTCCAACCGTATGGTCGAAAAACCTGAGTCCCATTATGATTTCTTGATCTGGATACTTCCGCTGAATCCCTTGGGCCGCTTGTAATTGTTCGTTGAAGCCCGACACTACTTGTCGCTCCATTCCTGCCATAGATCCACTTCGATCTACGATGAGTTGATACACTGTTCTTTTTTTCATACTGTTGTTTTTAATTTGGTTAAACATTCTGGTGCAAAGTTGGCGCACTCCCTTATCAGATGAAATTCCTTGCAACCTTGCAGTGCATCAATGAAGTACTTTCAGAAATATTCCGTAAATTCGCACCCAAATACGCGATTATGGAAATGCTCAATTGGGAAGACATCAAACAAAAATTTAATACAGACAAGCGATTTAAGTTATACACCTACATCGGTGGTGGTATCATTGCGCTATTGGTTTTATACCTTGGTTATCGTCAACTTATTTGGGCACCTGCTGATGAAAAAGCGAATGACGGATGGTGGACTGCGTTAAACTACGTTGAAAAAGATTCCACAGACCAAGCCATTAAGGTATTAGTTCCTTTTGTTAAGAAATATGACGGTCACGTAGGTGGCGAGATTGGACAATACTTGCTTGGAACCCAATACATGAAGAAGGGGCAATTCCAACAAGCAATGAACGAATTGGAAGATGTTTCTGTTTCTGATACCTATATGGCCGTAATGACTGTTGGTCTTCAAGGAGATTGTCTTTCTGAATTAAAAAAATACGATCAAGCGGCCGCTAAATATGCGGAAGCAGCAGACATGCTAGACAATGAATTTACCGCGCCGATGTATCTATTCAAAGCGGGATTGCATGCTGAATTAGCTAAGAATTTCGAAGATGCTTCTGCTCATTTCACACGAATCCGTGATGATTATCCTGACTATGGCAATCAAAAAACCATAGATAAATACATTGCTCGAGTTTCTACGGTAAAGGGAAAATAAGATGGCAACCGAAGGCCATCACCTTTCTTCGTTTAACGCAAAATCTCTTGAAGGCACATCCTCCTTCCACGTCGGAATCGTAGTGTCTGAATGGAATGCTGACATCACGCATGCCTTGGCACAAGGCGCTATGGATGTATTCACGCAAGCAGGAATTACTTCCCTTGAACGAATTTCCGTTCCAGGTTCATTTGAACTTCCCCTAGCGGCACAACAATTATTTATTAAACATCCTGACCTCGATGGGGTACTTGTAATTGGCAATGTGATTCAAGGTGAAACCAAACATTTTGATTTCGTATGTCAAGGATTAACGCAAGGCGTAATGGATGTGATGCTCAAATTCAATAAAGCGGTAAGTTTTTGTGTCCTAACAGACCTAAACAAACAACAATCCTTGGATCGTTCTGGAGGAAAACACGGAAACAAGGGGGTTGAATGCGCGGTGGCTTTGCTGCAAATGATCAAACTTCAAAAATAATCCAATGACTTTAATTAAATCAATCTCTGGATTTCGTGGAACAATCGGAGGCCAGGCCGGTGATAACCTCACCCCTATTGACGTTGTGCTTTTTGCTGCAGCCTATGGTACGTGGTTAAAGAATCAAACTTCTGATCAAACCATACGCGTTGTGATTGGGCGAGACGCGCGCATTTCTGGTCCGATGGTTTCAAACTTAGTGGCTAACACCTTAATTGGCCTTGGAATTCACGTGATCGATTTAGGGCTTTCAACAACACCAACCGTAGAAATTGCCGTACCTTTAGAAAAAGCGCACGGGGGGATTATCCTTACCGCTTCACACAATCCGAAGCAATGGAATGCCCTGAAGTTATTAAACCACCGCGGCGAGTTTTTATCTGCCCAAGCCGGTGCAGAAGTATTAGCCTTATCTGAAGCAGGAACATTTGATTTTGCTTCCGTAGATGAGCTTGGTACACATACCCATGACGATAGCTACCTGAGCAAGCACATCGATTCCATTCTCGCACTCCCCTTAGTTAATCGTTCCGCTATTGCCGCCGCAAATTTCAAGGTAGTTGTGGATGCGGTGAATTCCTCGGGTGGAATTTTTGTCCCAGCCTTGTTGGAGGCTCTTGGGGTAACCCAAATCACGAAATTGTACTGTGAACCTACGGGACACTTTCCGCATAATCCGGAGCCTTTACCAGAACATCTTGGGGATCTTGCCAATGAAATAAAAGCCAACCAAGCCGATCTTGGAATTACCGTGGACCCAGATGTAGATCGCTTGGCGATGGTTTGTGAAGATGGAAGTATGTTCGGGGAAGAATATACCCTCGTAGCCGTTGCCGATTACGTGCTTTCAAAAACTCCTGGAGCAACGGTTTCAAATCTGTCTTCTACCCGTGCGTTGCGAGATGTGACCGAAGAATGGCATAAGCAATCCTATGCTGCTGCTGCGGTAGGTGAAGTGAACGTCGTAGAAAAAATGAAAGCCATACATGCAGTGATTGGCGGTGAAGGAAATGGTGGAATTATCTACCCTGAATCGCATTACGGACGGGACGCCTTAGTTGGAATTGCCTTATTCTTGAGCCACTTGGCAGAAAAAAAATGTAAGGTATCTGAATTGAGAGACCAATATCCAGCCTACACCATTTCTAAGAATAAAATAGAATTAACCCCAAACGTTGATGTCGACGACATTCTCACCAACATGGCGCGTGCATACGCTCACGAGGAGGTTGATACCACGGACGGCGTAAAAATCTATATTGGTAAAGAATGGGTTCATTTGCGAAAAAGCAATACGGAACCAATCATTCGCATCTATTCTGAAAGTAAAAATGCCGAAGCAGCTGATGCGCTTGCTAAACGTATAATCACTGAAATTCAGGCGCTTATAAAATAGTTTCATGTTCTATTGAACCCATTTCATTTTCGTGTGTAAGGGTTTAAAATTTTGACACATGAATAAAATAATGACCTTGGTTTGTTCGCTCGTACTGGGCACATTCCTTCTAGCCAATGAAAAAGAACTGATTAAATCCACCCTAAACGAAGCAACCGTTTATTCTCAAGGGGCACAATTACACCACAAGGCTTCCTACACCATCAAAGCAGGAATAACTGAAATCAGTATTGAAGGGATAAGTTCCTACATTGACCCTAAATCGCTACAAGTGAAAGCAACAGGGAATGTGGTAATTATCGACTCCAAATACACCCTATTTTATCCGCAACCTGAGGTTAAAGCGAATGAAGGCATTCCAGCAAAGATTGTCAAAGAAATGGCACAACTAACGGATTCATTGGAATTGCTCGGATTCGATTTAAAGGAAATTCAGGACGAAATCGCGATATACAAGGCGGCACAGAATATTATTTCCATGAACGGTGCGGTGCGTGGTTCAGGAAAAGTGAACGATTCCATCAACTTATTAAAACAAACGGTTGAATACTACACGAACAAGATGAATGAAATCAATAAGAAATTATTGGCCTTGGAAAAGAAGAAAAAAGACAAGGAGAAAGTACAGCAGCGATTACAAGTGCGCTATGATAATCTACAGAATTACCAGAATCAAACCTATGATGCTAAAAAGTATGCGCCTATTCCACGCGTAGTAATTACCTTATCTGCTGCAGAAGCGGCTTCAGGAAAAATAGCCTTCAGTTATTTAGTATCGCAAGCCGGCTGGGTTCCGTTATATGACATTCGAAGCGACTCACAAACCGGTAAAATCTCCTTGACCTACAAAGCACAAGTTTTTCAAAATTCAGGAATTGATTGGGACAACATCAAATTGAACATTTCAACGAATAATCCCTATGCAAACAAGACCAAACCGGAGTTAAACCCTTGGTATATTGATTACTATGCATATAAACGAAAAATGGAGCTTGAAGAAATCAGTGTAAAAGGTGCAAGAGCAATCCCTCAAGCAGCATTCAATCAAGGATTTATGCTGGACGATGCAAAGGATAAAAATCTAGAAGAAAAACCTGCTTTGGGGGCTGATCAATTCACTACGGTCGTGCATCAACTCATTGCTGCTGAATTCAAAATCGATCTTCCCTATTCAATTAAATCGAACAATGAGAAAAATCTAGTGCTAATTAAAAACAGCGACTTGAACACCACCTTTAAATACTACAGTGTTCCTAAGGTGGACCCCGGAGTATATTTGGTGGCACAAATGACTAAATTGGATGAATTGCAATTAGTCCCAGCGAGCGCAAACATCTTCTTTGACGGTTCATACATTGGAGAAACGTACCTCGACCCAACCAGCATGGATGATACCTTGAATTTATCCTTAGGAAAGGATCCAAACATTGTGGTTAAACGAACCTTGTTAAAGCAAAAATCAAAAGACAAGGTGGTGCAAGATAAGCGTGAGCGTACTTTCTCGTACCAAATCGAAGTGCAGAATAATAAATCATCAACCATTCAGTTGATAATTCAGGATCAAGTACCGATGACAACAAATAACGACATAACGATTGAATTGCTTGAAAAAGACAGTGCACGTGAATTGCCTGGAAATGGCATTCTCGAATGGGATTATAAATTAAAACCGGGTGAGAATAAAAAACTTGAGTTCTCATTCAAGGTAAAACACCCAAAAGATCAACAAATCAATTTATAAGAAACGAGGCTATCGGAAACGGTAGCCTTTTCTTTTATATCTTTGTTTACAACAAATAATCCCTAAATCTTGTTAGGAAGACATGAAGCAATTTGAAATCCCTGCATTTTACCGTTCTCCGATTATTTCGAAGGTGAAGGCAAGAAGAAAATTGGATGACCCAAGAAAACAAGATTTTAGTCCCACCCGTTTGCAATTCTCCAAGGTAGAGTTCATCATAGCTCGTCATTTCGGATTCTGTTACGGTGTAGAAAATGCCATTGAAAAAAGTTATAAAGCCATACAGGATAATCCTGAAAAACGAATTTACTTATTGAGTCAAATGATTCATAATCCAGACGTTAATGAAGATTTATTGGCGCAAGGCATTAAGTTTCTTCAAACACCTGCTGGCGAACAGCTGATTCCATTTTCGGAACTTACCTCGAACGACATTGTTATTATCCCAGCTTTTGGAACTACGGTAACAATAGCAGAAGAAATCCGCGCCACTGGAGCAAACATTGATTCATACAATACCACCTGTCCCTTTGTTGAAAAAGTATGGAACCGTTCCCAAAAACTTGGAGAAACCGACCACACCATCATCATCCATGGCAAATACGACCACGAAGAAACTCGAGCTACATTTTCCCACAGCAATCAAACCGCACCATCCTTAGTGATAAAAAACATGATTGAAGCAGAATTCTTAGGGGAAATAATGAATGGAAAAAAATCAACAGCGGAATTCTACACATACTTTGAAGGTAAATACTCCCCCGGATTTTCACCCGAATTACATTTAAATAAAATCGGTGTTGTTAATCAAACCACTATGTTGGCATCAGAAACGCAGGAAATCACAGATTATCTGCGCAGTGTGCTCATCCAAAAATACGGCGAAACAGAGATTAAATCGCATATGGCCGATACACGGGACACCTTGTGTTACGCCACTAATGATAATCAATCAAGTACCTATGCCCTATCCGAAACAGCACCGGATTTGGCCATTGTAGTGGGTGGATACAACAGCTCAAATACGACACATTTAGTTGAAATAATGGAAAAAACCATACCAACGTTCTTCGTTAAAGGGGCTGACGAACTTGTTAGTATAAATTTGGTTCGGTCGTTCAACATCCACGATAAAACGATTGAAGAACGTGAATTTTTACCATCCAATAAGGGCCTCAAAATTGCAATTACCTCAGGGGCATCCTGTCCTGACGCCATTGTGGATCGTGTCATGATGAGAATATTAGAATTATTACAAGAACCATGTACCATTGAAGAGGCCATGGAGCGCGCAACTTTTTAACGATACGAAGAATGAAAATATATACCAAAACAGGCGATGATGGAACCACTGGATTAATAGGTGGTGTGCGTGTAAAAAAATCCGATGCACAAATTGAGGCATACGGTACCGTGGATGAACTCAATTCACACTTGGGCTTATTAAGGGACACCTACCTGAATTCAGAAACTCAGCGTCAATTAACCATCATTCAAAATCAGTTGTTTGTGATTGGTTCTCATTTGGCAACGGCGGAAAAGGGCACCAAGATGAACTTACCAGAACTAGAAGTACAAGCAATCAATCAATTAGAACATTGGATGGATGAAATGGATGCTAAATTAAAGGCCTTGCAGCATTTTATCTTACCGGGAGGTCATCCCACAAGTTCATATGCTCAAATTGCACGGTGTGTTTGTCGTAGAGCAGAACGAAGAATTGTTGAAATGGATGAATTAAGCCACCGTTTCACGCATGAAATAACCTATATTAATCGCTTAAGTGACTATTTATTTATACTTGCTCGTTTTATTTTACAAGAATTTGGAAAAGAGGAAGTTAAGTGGGAACCGAACCGCTAAAACACCGAGTTGAATTAAATAATCATCAAAATATTCATTTTCATTTGGTAGATATAAAATAAAATTTACTTTTGCCGAAAATAACACGTACTAAAACAAGAAATAATGTATTGGACCTTAGAATTAGCCTCATACTTAGAAGACGCCCCGTGGCCAGCATCAAAAGATGAATTAATTGATTTTGCGATTCGAACTGGAGCGCCTTTGGAAGTAGTTGAAAATCTTCAATTATTAGAAGATGAAGGGGATGTATATGAAAATATCGAAGAAATCTGGCCAGATTATCCATCTCGGGAGGACTTTCTGTTCAACGAGGACGAGTATTAAATTTATGAAATCCTACCTGCTTTTCCTCGGAGTATTTTTCGGTTATTTTACTTTCGGACAAAAATCTCAAGATACCATTCCTGACCTACGAAATGTTATAACAACTCAAGTAGTGTCATATCAAGTCATGCCCGATGTTGAGGGCGTTTTTGATTTGAATACGGGTAGGGTATATGAGACCATGGTGGTTACGAAGAAAGCCGTTTCGAAGAAATCGCTGCGTAAATTAACGAACGTACTTTTTAAGCCATCATCGTACACTGAAACCTTCTCCAATTCACAAACTTCCTCAACTGAAGGAAAGGTGAGTTGCGCAGATCAAAAAGAAACAAGCAATGCTTCTAACCATAGCGAAACGTTAACGATCAATCCCTCGACAGGGAGTGAAACTGGAAGTGAAACGGGAACATCCTCCCAGAATGTAAACCCAGAAGGGAGTGGAAGTGTTTCTTCTCAAGCATTAAATCCCTTACCGTTGGATTCAAGCACACGGGTTTCAGGAGGTATATCAAATCGATACACGCACATCATCACTTTTGAAAACGATCGATACGTTAATGTTGCTTTGTGCGTTAATCATTTAGAAAAGAGCGTTCGAGTGTATTCATTCATACAGCCTAAAAACCTAAAACAGGCTTTCGATCCAACAAAACCTTACATTTTTTCTGGGAAATTGAGCGAAAAAGCACGAATAAAACTTAGAAAGTTCATTCCTTAACCCCTTCCTCATTTTTCGCTATAATGAAACATCTCTCCTTCCTATGATAATTTCCTATACCATCGCGGTAGGGCAAACCGAAAAAAGCACCCATTGTGCAAAACTTGAATGAAGTCGCTAATGCGTCAAACACTCACGCTATTTGTTTTTACGCGCAAGGAAGAGCCGCAGTCCTCTTACTTTTCAATGTTTCAACAGGGTTTTCTCGATTCGGATGTTATACGCCAATAGAAGGATTCCCAAGAGAAATCAGTGCCTCTAGCCCATTTTTCTATGAATATAAGCTTACGCCTCGGGCACAAAAAAAATTAAAATCCTTATTTTAATTTATTCAAAAGGTTTTTTCCTTAATTCGCGTACAAAGGATCTGTTGAATTTCCATGACAGGAATTACATGCACCGGTTGAAAGAGAATTTCCCATATAATGGGTACCGTTAGCATTCTTAATTGCCGGATAAAGTCCTGTTAACGTCATTGCTTCCGTCGTGTAAAAATTTCCTTTCGCATCAATTTGAATGGTATATTTCAAGGTTCCTGCTCCATTTGCTTCTGTATAAAATTCTACTTGTCCGCTCGTTGCCGGAGCCGTTAACGCAGCATTTTTAACAGAACCTGCGGCAACAAAACATCCTTCACCTTCTCCGCCAGCTTGATGGCATTGCATGCAGTTATTGCCAAAGTTGTGGCTATCATCTCCATTAATTTCGCTGACATTATATTCATCACAGGCACCTTCCTTCTCACACGAGAAAAGAACTACCGCAAACAACATGGTAATCGGAATTAAAGATAGGATTCGTTTCATAGGCGTATTGATTTAACTATTTCTTTTAAAATCCTTTCAATGTGGATCAATAAATAATCCGAAAGGCTTAATCAAATTTAGGGAATATTAGAAACTTATCTCTATCTATTTCATATCTTAGTGCAAATTTATCGCGCATGAAACTGCTTATTTTACCCTTACTTTTCCTTGCATTTGTTAGTTACTCCCAAAAAGAAAATTCAACCCAATGCGGTAAACGCGATCGATTCAACAATCATACCCTGAAAAGTAATAGCCTCAGTGTTTCTCAAATTGCGCTCACAGAACGCTATGATGTGAGCTACTACAAGCTCGACCTGAATATGACCAATACCACAACTACACTTTCAGGTTATGCAGAAATGAAGGCTACGGCATTAGTTCCTATGGACACCATTCTTTATGAATTATTTTCAACCCTCACCATTTCTTCGGTTAGTTTAAATGGAGTAAATGTTCCCTTCGTACGGACAAATTCCGCCGTAAAGATTGGCGTTAATTATCCAGCAGGCACTGTATTTACTGTTCGAACCAATTATAACGGCACCCCACCAACTGCACAAACAAATCCTTTGGGCGGAAGTGGCATGTCTAATGCAACCTCTCCTTCGTGGGGGAATGAAGTAGTTTGGTCCTTATCTGAGCCATTTTGCGCATACGAATGGTGGCCTTGTAAGCAAAGTTTGACCGATAAAGCGGATTCATGCGATGTGAATATCACTGTTCCGAATGCATGTAAGGCTGGATCAAACGGAAAATTGATACAAGTGGTTAATTTAGGCAACGGAACCAGCCGCTATGAATGGCAACATCGTTATCCCATCGATTATTATTTAATTTCTGTGGCCGTTGCAGAATATGTAGAGTATAATGTCTATGCAAATCCGGTCAATGCGCCTGCGCCGATTCTGATTCAAAACTTTATTTACAACAACCCACAAACCTTACCGAATTTTCAAGCTGACATCGATGAAACTGCCGATTTTATTGAATTATACTATGACTTATATGGTCCTTATCCCTTTGAAAATGAAAAATACGGCCATTGTATGGCTCCGTTTTCCGGAGGAATGGAACATCAAACCATGACTACCCAAGGGTTTTTCAATCCTGCCCTTACCGCGCACGAACTTGGTCATCAATGGTGGGGAGATTACGTGACTTGCGCTTCGTGGTGCGACATCTGGGTGAACGAAGGCTTCGCCTCCTACAGCGAACAATTGATGCTGGAAAACCTATATCCTGGACAAGAAGTACAAAACATGGCCGATGTGCATACCAATGTGATGTCGCAAGCTGGTGGAAGCGTGTGGGTACTAGACAGTTTAAATGAGAATAGAATATTCAGTGGACGATTAACTTACGATAAAGGTGCGGCCATTGTTCATAGCATGCGCTATATTATGGACAACGATAGCCTGTTTTTTGAAACACTTCAAAACTTTTTAACGAGTAAAGCCTATTCAACAGCCTACGGAATTGATGTGCGTGATGCCTTCACACAAGCTTCAGGAATTGATTATACTCCATTCTTTGATGAATGGTATTTCGGGGAAGGATTCCCAACGTATTCCGTGGAATGGAAACAACTCGGTTCAGATGCGCTTGTTAAGATATCCCATACGAGTTCTATGCCTAATGTCACGCCTACCTTTACCAATCCGATTGATTTGAAGTTTACCCGTCCAGGAAACTCAGACACCACGATTCGTTTTGATATCACCTCAAACGCGAACACCTTTCAACTCAATGGCATCGGTACCATCAACAATTCCATTGTAATTGACCCAAACAATTGGATCGTGAATCAAAACGGAACCATTGGGATGAATGAATTACTGGATATTACTTCATTGACTAGTGAACACGCGATTACCCTCTACCCTAATCCTAGCTCGGATGAAATTCAGATACAACAGTTAGTTCGTCCGGCAAGCTATATCATTTATGACATGCATGGTAAAGTTCAACAAAAAGGAACGGTGGTTAACAACCAAGCCATTTCGCTTAAATCACTCATGGCTGGATCCTATTTGATGCGCATCGAAACCGACGGAAAACAGCTGAAAAAATCGTTTGTAAAGCAGTAAGAACGGCTAGGATAAACGATTTATAAGTAAGTTACGAGCACATATAATATCTTCATGAAGGTAACGGTCAGTTGCCATAAAGGAAACTACAGTCCGTAATTGCTTATACAAGGAATCAACCTCCGTAGTTAGTTTCCAACCCGCTCTAAAATCATATGCTTGCGCTGCAGTTAACCACTCCATGGCTGCAACGGAAATCACATTATCAAGCACGCGGTATAATTTAGTAGCGGCGTTTGCCCCCATACTTACGTGATCTTCTTGTCCGTTACTGGAATCAATGGTATCCACACTGGCCGGTGTACATAACTGCTTGTTTTGACTCACAATGGAAGCAGCGGCATATTGAACAATCATAAATCCTGAATTCAATCCCGGAAGTTTGGCTAAAAACGTAGGCAAATCACGAGTACCTGAAATCAGCTTGTAGATTCTACGCTCCGCTATTGACCCTAATTCAGCCAATGCGATGGCTAGAAAATCCATAGCCAATGCCAAGGGTTGTCCATGAAAATTCCCTGCCGAAACAATCTGATCTTCCTCTGGAAACAAAGTAGGATTGTCTGTTACAGCATTTAATTCATTCTCAAAAGTCGTTTTGACAAAATTCAAGGTATCTAAGGATGCGCCATGAACTTGGGGAATACAACGAAAAGAATACGGGTCTTGCACATGGTTTTTTATTCGTGTAGTACCATTCAACAAACCACGCATGGTAGCCGCCACCTCAATCTGTCCGCTTTGCTTACGTAATTCATTAACATTTGCCTGAAAGGGTTCCTGTCTGCCGTCATAGGCCTCTAATGACAAGGCTGCAATCTTAAGTCCTTCATAAAACAGATGAATTCCAGTACTTACAGCATACGTACCATACGCATTCATGAATTGTGTTCCATTCAACAAGGCCAAACCTTCCTTCGCTTGCAGTGTGATCGGTTCGATACCAAATTTAGCGCGAAGTTCAGAACCAGGTATACGCTCACCGTTTACCCGAACTTCGCCTTCTCCGATGAGTGGCAAACAGAGGTGAGCCAAGGGTGCTAAATCACCAGAAGCACCAAGGCTTCCTTGCTCATAAACCACAGGAATTAGGTCGTTATTGTATAGGAACAATAGACGTTCAACGGTTGCAAGCTGTACCCCAGAAAATCCTTTTGAAAGTGCAATTGCTTTGAGTAAAAGCATCCGCTTGACCAAATGCGTAGGAACTTCTGCTCCAACGCCACAGGCATGAGATCGGATTAAATTCACTTGAAGCTGATTCAAATCTTCCGTTGAAATCACGGTATTACACAGCGAGCCAAACCCTGTATTTATTCCATAATAAATTGCGCCTTTTTCCTTGACTTTATCTTGTAAAAAAGAAAATCCCGTTTGTATGGCTAAGGTAGCTTGAGGACCGAGGACAACTTCTGAGGAATTTTTCAAAACAAGTTCCAATTCTTCTAAAGAAACCCATTGATTATTCAATGCAAATTGAGCCATTATTTTTGGGAAAAGGTTGCAAAATCTTTAGCGAAATAGGTCAGAATACCATCGGCCCCTGCTCTTCGCATACTCAGTAATATTTCAGCGACAATCGCCTCGTAGTTTATCCAACCTTTTTCTGCAGCGGCATACACCATGGCGCATTCACCACTCACATTATACGCAGTAATTGGAACCGTACTGTGTTCTTTAAGCAGGTGAATAACATCCAAATAAGACAAGGCAGGCTTAACCATGATAAAATCAGCGCCCTCCTCCATATCCAACGCGGCTTCCAATAAGGCTTCCCGTTTATTTGCAGGATTCATTTGATACGTTTTTTTATCACCTGATTTCGGAGCTGAATTCAATGCATCTCTGAATGGACCGTAAAACGCACTCGCGTACTTAGCTGAATATGCCATGATACTCACATCGGTATATCCCTCTAAATCTAAGGCTTCTCGAATATACCCAACTCGACCATCCATCATATCACTAGGACCAATAATATCAATTCCGGCTTGCGCTTGCGCGATGCTCATTTTAGCTAAAATAGGCAAGGTTTCATCGTTCAAAATCTTCCCATCCTGCACTAATCCATCGTGCCCATCAGAGGAATACGGGTCCATGGCCACATCACTCATGAGCATTGCCTCTGGAAATCGCTCTTTAATTGTACGGATCGCATGCAGGTAAAAATTCTCGGCTGCGTAACTATACGTGGCGGTTTTATCTTTCAAATCATCCGAAACTGCGGGAAACAAGACGAATTTATTCAATCCTAAGGTTAACGAAGATTCAATTTCCTTTAACATTAAGTCCAAGGACCATCTATAATTTCTAGGTAATGAAGATATTTCCTCTTTGACTCCAGTTCCATCCGTGAGAAACATCGGATAAATCAAATGTTCTACAGATAAAAAGTTCTCTTGCACCATATCGCGTATGGCCGCATGTTTTCGGTTTCTTCTTGGTCTTATTACCATTGGATTACATTAACATACCCCCGCAAACGTGGAGTGTTTGACCCGTAATATATGCAGACATTTCTGAAGCTAAGAAGACGGTAGCATTCGCAACATCTTCTGGTTTTCCACCTCTTTTTAAAGGAATCGCATTTCTCCATTGTTCAACCACAGCAGGATCAAGTACTTCCGTCATTTCTGTTTCAATGAATCCCGGTGCGATGGCATTGCAGCGGATGTTTCTAGAACCTAATTCGGCAGCAATCGACTTTGTAAAACCAATTAATCCAGCTTTAGAAGCGGCGTAATTTGCTTGACCAGCATTTCCTTTAACACCAACTACTGAACTCATATTTATAATAGATCCGGAACGCGCCTTAAGCATAGGTTTAATAACCGCTTTGGTTAAGTTGAATGCCGATTTTAAATTGGTATTAATTACTTCATCCCATTGCTCCTCAGTCATTCTCATCAAAAGCGTATCTCGTGTAATTCCAGCATTATTAACTAGGACATCTACCGTTCCAAATTGCTCAACCACTTTATCTACTAATTCATGGGCTTGATCAAAATTGGATGCATCGGACTTAAACCCAACAGCAACACCGCCTTGTGCGGTCAATTCAGCCTCTAGCGCACGTGCCTTTTCATCCGAAGAAAGATAGGTAAAGGCTACTTTAGCACCGTGATTAACGCACATTTGTGCAATTGACTTTCCGATACCTCTTGAGGCGCCGGTGATAATAACAACTTTATCTTTTAATAACATAGTTAATTTTTTTTCAAAGATAATCAAAGTGTTACACATGCGGAGAATTTACAAAAGTTCCTACCTTTGATTAAGATGCAAACAGGACACACCTTTTGGTTTACCGGATTATCAGGCGCGGGAAAAACAACCCTATCCAAGTCCTTAGCTGAGGAATTTCTAAGGGAAGGAAAAAACGTCGTTATTTTGGATGGGGATGAATTGAGAAATACCATCTCAAAGGACCTTGGATTCACCGAGGAAGATCGAACAGAACAAAATCGAAGAGCTGCAAATATAGCTAGGATATTAAACGAACAAGGAATCCATGTAATGGCTGCCCTTATTTCACCCACCCATGAAATTCAAACCATGGTGCAGCACATTATTGGAATCAATCGATGCTTTATAATTCATGTGGACTGCTCTATTGAAGGCTGTAAACAACGTGATGTCAAGCAGCTTTATGCCAAAAGCATTAAACAGAACGAGGGAAATTTCACGGGGATACATCAGCCGTATGAAGAACCCATTAATCCATGGTTGAAAATAAATACAGAATTCCTATCTTTTGAACAGTGCAAGGTTGAATTGCTTCAGGCCATTCGCGCTACATTCAATCAATAATTCTATTTTTGTTGAATGAAATATTGGAATGCTAGTCGATGTAAAGAACTCCTTGAAAAAGGATCCGTTCTTGCACTGGATATTCGTGAGCCCTATGAATATCAGCATGTGAATTGTGGATTCAATAATGTCCCAATGGCAAGCTTAATCGAATTCCTTCAAGAAAAAGATCGAAGCACCCCCTTGGTATTGCTATGTCAATCTGGAAAAAGAGCCCAAGCTGCAGGGAATTTAATTGAGACCGAACTAGGTTTCTTAGAAGTAATAATTGTTGAACAGGGCATTCAAGGGTGGCAAATGGAAGTTGACCCTTCGCTAAAACTCGATTAACATGGTAGAAATTTTACAGCATCTTTTTGCATTAGATATTAAATGGTTTGTTCAAGAATTCGGGACCGCAATTTATATTGTTCTGTTCCTTGTAATATTTATAGAAACGGGCTTAGTTGCTTTTCCATTTCTACCCGGCGACTCCTTGTTGTTTACCGCTGGTTTGTTTTGTAAAAGTGGTCAACTCGATTTAATGATTCTCCTTCCCTTATTGTTTATTGCGGCAATTCTTGGAGATAACATTAATTATTGGGTGGGAAGAAAAATCGGATTGAATGTGTTCTCATTTTCCTTTCGAGGCAAACCCTTGGTAAAGAAAGAATACCTTGATAAAACCTCCCTGTTTTTTGAAAAACATGGAACAAAAGCGATTATCATGGCTCGATTTGTTCCTTTCGTGCGAACCTTTGCTCCCTTTGCAGCAGGAGTTGCACGGATGAAGTACCGAACCTTCGTTATTTATGACCTGCTCGGTGGGGCCTTGTGGGTTGGATCAATGCTCTTAGCCGGATATTTATTAGGTGAAGTAACATGGATTAGGGAACATGTCGATTTAATGGCGATTGCCATTGTCTTGATTTCAGTGAGTCCCTTACTTTTGACTTATCTAAAAAATCGTACGCAGCGTGGTTAAGATGAAAAAACTTCTTTTAATACTCAAGTATAGTGTTTCACTGGTTGGATTAATTGTAGTTTCCTTTTTTCTTCTCTGCGTTTTCTTGGCCCTAATTCCGGTAGAAAAAGAAAAAACCGAAGAACCAAAGCTTGTCAGCATTTACTTTATGCAATCTGGCGTACACACAGACATCATTGTCCCTGTTCATCACAAAGTACAAAATTGGGACGCCTTGTTTCCCTATGAAAACAATAAAGTGTACGATACAACCTTTCATTGGATTGGAATTGGCATGGGTGACAAACGATTTTTTCTAACCACCCCTAGTTTTAACGATTTAACCTTATCCACAGCCTTTCGCGGTGCGTTTGGCTTAAATGGTGCCGCGATTCATGCCTATTATCATTATGAAATCCCCATTGACCGACCAACCATCAAACTAAAAATCACTGAAAACCAATATCGAAAACTCTGTAGCTATATTAAAAGAACCATCCGCTTTAAGAACAGCAAACCTGTTCTACTTGAATCAACGGTAGAAGGAACAACATTTGACTACGATCGATATTATGATGCGAAAGGGGCTTACAGCGTTCTTAATACCTGCAATTCTTGGGTAAACGAAGGCTTAAAGTCTGCCGGACAACGCGGATGTTATTGGACCGCTTTTGCTGGCGGAATTTTCTACCAATATGGGAAGTAAACTTGCAGTCGCTTTTATTTTATGGGCTTTTCTTGGTTACTCCCAGCAGCATATACTTGTCTTTGCCAATGGGTACTTAGGTCCAAAAAAGGATAATATACCGAGGGACAATGGGGTTACTGTAAAACCTCAAAGTTATTGGTATGGCTACGACGACACCATAACAAATCGTTTTTTACCAGTAACGCCAGTTTATATTTCTGGACATCATCCCTTAAAAACTTCCCCTCACCGAAGTAAATTCCGATTCGCTTGCTCTTATGTTTTCACGCGTTTTGTCTGGTTTCGCAGTAAACGAGGATTTGGATTAAACACCAAACCAAATCCCGAGGGATTTTTAACCCGCTATGAAAACGGAAAAATTTGTGGACAAAACTTTATACAATTTGCTAAAGACTCGCTGAAATCAAATCCAAAAAATGATACACTAGACATTGTTTGCCATAGCATGGGGTATGCCTATATTCTTGGATTTTTAACTCAAGTAGATTCAATTTATAACCTGGGGAAGATCTTAATTATTGCACCAGAAACCCCTGACTTTATGGGCTACGACTGGAATAAATTCCAAGAAGTTTGGCAATATGGAAGCAATTTGGGTGAAAAAAAAGCGGATGTAATTTGCATGCAAGACGGTATTGCCCCTCAGGGTCCCGTTAAAAACCTAGAAAACTTAGCACACGGAAAAGGCGGAAGAGTCTTTGTTCCAAAAAATGCCAGCAGGGGATTTATTTTCAGTCACCACTTAAACTGGTTTGATTGGTTTTACACCGTTCATCCATGGGATTATGGATTTTTCAAACGCTAACTAACACTTTTTTGTTAGATTTGACCATGCAAAAAGGGATCTCTCTAAAGCCATACAACACCTTCGGAATTGACGTTAAAGCAGCGTCGTTTGCGTCATTTGACTCAATAGAAGAATTAAGTACGCTACTTCCAAGTATAAAAACACATGAAACCTTAATTTCCGGCGCTGGAAGCAACATGTTATTCACTAAAGATTTCGAAGGCCTTTTTGTTCGAAATTGCATCAAAGGTATTAAGGAAATCGAACGTACGGAAACGCATGTTGTTATTGAAGCAGGTGCTGGCGAGGTGTGGCATGACTTTGTGATGTATTGCGTAGATCGAGGGTATGGTGGACTTGAAAATTTAAGTTTAATTCCGGGTTGCGTGGGCGCTTCCCCGATGCAGAATATTGGGGCGTATGGTGTAGAAATTAAAGACACCTTTGCTTATCTGGATGCCGTAGAAATTTCTACGGGCGAAGTAAAGCGATTTCATCTAGCGGATTGTGCTTTTGGCTACAGGGAAAGTGTTTTTAAGCGTGAATTGAAGAATCAATATGTCATCTGTAATGTAGCGTTTACCTTATCCCTACATCCCACTATGAATACGTCGTATGGTGTAATCGAGGCCGAACTGAAGCAAATGGGAATAACAACACCTCGCATCAAAGATGTCAGCAAGGCCGTAATTCGCATTCGTCAATCGAAGCTACCCGACCCAAAACAGCTCGGGAATGCAGGAAGTTTCTTCAAAAATCCGGTAGTTGCTAACGAGGTACTTCAATCAATCCAATCAACCTATGAGCGCGTTCCCTCCTATCCCGCCGGGGAAGGTCAGGTGAAATTAGCAGCGGGTTGGTTAATCGAACAAGCAGGTTGGAAAGGAAAAAGATTTGGCAATGTGGGAGTGCATGAACTCCAGGCCCTTGTGTTAGTCAATTATGGTGGCGGCACTGGAAAGGAAATTTATGAGCTTTCGCAACGCATCATTGAAGATATCCAAGAAAAATTTGGCGTTACGTTGGAACGTGAAGTGAATATCTATTAGTCTTTTTTAAAGACCTCGTCTGAAATCCCTTTGTTCACGAGATAGTTTGAAAAGGTCAACACAATGGTTCCTTTCTCGTTTTCTTTATACTTCTTTTTCTTTTCGTTATTACGAATATCGGAAGCGACACTTTTTGGCATTTTGAATTTTTTAATATCTACTGTAAAGGTCATTTTATTCGGTAGGCCATATTTCTTATTCAGGTTGTATTCATAATCAATAGAAACCGTGCCACTCGATTTGGTGGTTAGTACGGTTCTATAAATTAAATCCTCCGAGGTAGAGATATACACTTTCGCTAAAATAATCTCACTGTTTTCGTCTGTTGGTAGTATAGAAATCAAGCGCGTTTTATGCTCATTAATTGTTTTTGCCTCTCCCAATACAGCGCTATACTTTTTTTCATTGGATAAGAATCCAGTTAAGTCACTCATACCTTGTTTAGGCAGGATGGCAATTCCCTTCGATTCCACTTTAAACTTATCCTTTTGTTTAAAATAGATCGTAGCCTTTGCTATGGGTACTTTAATAAACGGGATAGCCGCTTTGATTTGAACATCGGCTTGATAATCTTCAACAAGGTCGATTTTATCAATTACCCCTTTTAGGATTTCTTCCGCAGTTTGACCAAATCCAACTACCCCTGTAAGGATAAAAACAACAAGTAATACTGATTTCATGAGGTAATGTCTTTTTTATTAAATCTAATAAGGGTGATTCCAAGCAACACCCCAATATGTGCCACGAGAATAATTACCGATTCCCAAATGGCTGACAAAGGATATGGATCTTCGAACACGCTACGCCATGCCGCCATGTGGGTAGTAAACATGTAGGGTTTAATCGCATCAAAAACGGAAACATCCAAGGTACCAATGATGGTAAATAAAATGATAACTGACATCGTAGAAACAATCGGACCAACGCTATTCTTAGCAAAGGCTGAAAAGGCAAGCGACAAGGTAGCAACCGTCCATAACGCAAGAAAGGCAATGAGGAGCGCCAAGGCAAAACGCCACGCTAAATCGGCCTCCGGAATGATTAATAGTCCATTGGAGTTCAACACGATTAAATCGCCGGTACCAAACATCCATTTTGCTACAAAAAGGGATAAAAAACCTAACCAAACGGTCATTATCAAGGTGTAAATCGTCGCTGCAATCCATTTAGACAAAACAATACCTGACCTAGAAATCGGTTTTGTCGCAAGCATTCGGATCGTACCTGAGGCTTCTTCCCCAGAGAGTAAGTCGCCCGTGACTAGGGAAATTAATAAGGGAACGTGTACGATCAACATCTGCATGATGATGAACGCAATTAAATTTCCGTTTAAAATTTTGCCATTAAAACTTAAGGTTTGTTCAAAGGAAGCCGTAACAAAACCAATGTAGGACTTCCCATCTGCTTTCATGGCAAAAAGTACAATCAGAATTAATAGCGTCAATGCGCCAATTCCGATATAACTTCTAATTTTAGTAGCAATCTTGAGTAATTCGTTAATCGTATTTTTCCACAGCATCATTTCTCGGTCATTTTAATGAAAAAATCTTCCAAACTTCGTTTTGGAATCACCGCTTTTACGCCGCAACCTGTTTCTACAAGTCGCTGAATCAATGGCTGGCGAATGTCCTCTTCCATTTCAATATGGTAAGTGCCTTTATAGACTAAACGTGCTGTTAGCGAAGGGAAATCGCGTTGTATCGTTTCCTCAAAAACCGTTGGATTCGCTACTGAAATCTCTAGGTTCATGCTTTGTTTTTCGAGCAATTCATGCACATCCCCTTCTACAATGGTTTTACCCTGGTTAATGATCACCATCCGATTTGCAATGATTTCAATTTCAGACAATTGATGCGAAGAAAGGAGTACCGTTTTCTTTTGTTCATCTCGCAAGCGAAGAATTAAATTTCGAACCTCAATAATTCCTTGGGGATCTAAGCCTGTGGTTGGTTCGTCAAGAATAATTACATCTGGATTGTGCAACAAGGTTTGAGCAATTCCCAAGCGTTGCTTCATGCCGTGTGAAAAACCAGATACCTTATCCCCTTCCCTTCCATTCAAACCAACAAAATCAATCATTTCTTGAATTTGACGTTTTGTAATGTCCTTTCCGGAAATTCGCGCAAATATTTCTAAATTACGCTGTGCAGAAAGGTATTTGTAAAAATCAGGTTTTTCAATAATACACCCAACCCGAGTTAATACTTCAGATCGGTTTTGATTTAGGGATTTACCAAAAAACTTAATCTCCCCGTCC
The DNA here is from genome assembly GCA_947463385.1 of Flavobacteriales bacterium. GTDB lineage: Bacteria > Bacteroidota > Bacteroidia > Flavobacteriales_D > Crocinitomicaceae > UBA952. The sequence goes on along the minus strand of CANHSL010000001.1, from coordinate 48,415 downwards.
GTTGGACGAATCAAAGAGAGTAAGCAACGAATGGTTGTACTTTTACCGGCACCGTTTGGACCTAAAAACCCAAACACGTCTCCTTCATTTACATGAAAAGAAACATCTTTCACCGCGTGAAAGGAACCGAAATTCTTAGCTAAATGGGAAACTTCAATTAGTGCCATAGGTTTTAAACAATGTAAAGGTAGAAAGGTTGAAGGAATAGCTGTGTCTTTTTAGTTACATTTGAAATAAAAATGAAATTTTTTCTCTTAGTCCTCGGATTTCTTCCCTTTTTATTCAAATCACAATCTTTTGTCAACCGCACCTTTAGTCAACAGTATGATATTCAGGCTAAATCGGTCGTACAAATGGGAAATGGGTCCTATTTAGTTGTTGGAACACAGAGTTTTTCAAACGGATTCTTAAGTGTTCATGATATAAACGGTCAATGTATCCAAACACAGTTTCTAAGTCAAGGTGCCCTTTCGAGTTTTTCTGAGTTCACGCAGCTCACGAAGATAAATGATACCCTGGCGCTTATTGGTGGAAAGATATCCATCGCGGTAGGACCTGCAGAAATCTGGCAAGGCATTACGATTGCCATCAATCAACAAGGACAAATTCTTTGGTCAGTAATAAGCAGTATAACCGACCCAGGAGTCGATGCTACGGTGCGGGATATTGAACGCTTGAATGACAGCGCGATGCTGGTACTTACATCAGGTATTGGTACCGCAAGCAATGCCTTGAGTGAAGTTGATTTCTATGGCAATGTACATTGGACCAAGACCTACGATTTGAACGCAGATGGTTTTCAATTGAACGACCTTTGTACAAGAGATTCAAGCATTTACGCCTGTGGGCAGCAATTTGCGTTGGGAACGTTCTCAGGTGTTATTTTGAAATTAGATTCCCAAGGAAATGTAATTGATGGGAATAAATACGACCATGGATATCAGCCTGACTTTATTCAGGTAATCGCCCAACACGATGGCTTAGTCCTATCGAATCGAAGTCATGCGATGATTAGCATGGATCTCATAAAGGTTGATTACAGTGGGAATATTACGGAACAGAAAACTTTTCAAAACGGGATGGGAATGGGTATGATCGAAGAACAGGCGTCAAAGCCACTATCTGTTATCGATAGCGTAACATGCTGGTATTGGCAGGGGGGCGACTTTGGATCGTATGCAAACAAAATATCAACACCCAATTTACTGCCTATACAATCGCTGAAGCACATGGGAAACATACAACGGATGATTGAACAGGACACCCTACTTTACATGTTATCGAGCGGTCCACTCTACGGGATAAAAAAACAAGTGATCACACAAAAACACTATGCGATATCGGCGGTAGATTCGATTGATCAGCTCTATACGTATTGTACAGACCCGAACAACGAGACCCCTTTGAATGAGCTTGCGCCAACGAGAACAAGTTTTACGCCCTTGGTAAGTGCAGGCAATTCTCCAAGTTCATGGTATTATCCATTCGTTTCAAACCAACCTTGGACAAACGAACCTTTCTGTGTGGAAATGTTGGGTGGATTAAGTGAAACTGATATTAATTTCGGACCAAATCCATGCAATGAATTTATTCAATTTTCCAATTTACCTTGTACACCTTACACACTAATGAATTCATTAGGACAAGTTGTGAAAATGGGAAACACATCAAACCAGGGTGAAATCTGGGTGAAAGAGTTACCGGTTGGAGTGTATTTAATAACGATCATGAATCGCAGCTTGAAAATCATCAAGCATTAAGTTATCGCCTTCGAAAAAACATAGATAGCGCACCAGAAAATAAAAAAGTAATTACGCTAAATAATTTACCTGATAAGGGGATATAGCTCACGGATTTCCTTTTTTCTACGCTTGTTAAAATTGATTTTGAAGCGTACCTTTTCGAAATGCTTAACAATTTGTTTCTCTGGGGAATTGCAAGTTTATTTCCAACTGAATCAAGCGCATATTTAGCTGCATCATTCTCAACAAACCCAAGGTAAACTAACCCGACATGTACCCCCGTGTCATGTAATTCAAGAGCCAGCCCATCTCGTAGTTGCCTTAATGCAGCCTTCGACATAGAATAGCTAATATATCTCGGAACACCGAATAATCCAGCTAATGAAGATACGTATAAGATACTTCCGTTGGTTTTCTTAAGCGCAGGAATAGCAGCCTTGGAAATATGGACTGAACCCAATAAATTAGTATCTAATACTTCTTGAAAAATCGATAATTCAACCTGTTCCATGCTGCCAAATGCTGAAATCCCCGCATTGTTAATGACCACATCTAATCGTTCAAATTTATCACTTGCAGCAGCAATTAACCGTTCTACTTCCATTGCGTTTCGCAAATCAGCCTGAAGGTAAATTGCTTGATTCGTTTCAAACGCCTGAATTATGCTAGGGTCATTTGGAAGCGGTGTTTCTCTGGAATGAAAAACAACGAAGGCATTCAAATCCAACAAATGCTTTGCGATTTCTAGTCCTAGGCCTCGGCAGGAACCAGTAACTAACACGACTTTATTATCCCACTTGAATTTCATGGTTAAAAATAAGCAGGCATGATTAGGGATTAAAACTGATTTGCACAATACCAAAACCTTCAGTTGTGTTTAATAAATGAACACGATAAGATACCATTTCATTCATCTAAAGAGCATTTCTAATCAAACCCCTTAAAACGGAGTATATTTGTTCAAAAAAATGAAAATCAAAGACCACACCTTTGTTGTTACGGGCGCAGGAAGCGGAATGGGCAAAGAACTTTCCTATCAAATCGCGCAAAAAGGTGGATTTGTTGTTGGTATTGACCGCAATGAAGAGACCCTGGCCGAGGTGAATGAGTACTTACAACCGTTCGGTGGATTTAGCGGAAGTTATGTGCTGGATATTGCTGATTTAAATGCCATTAAAGTCATAAGTGCGCGCATCATAGAAACCCATAAAACCATTGATGGTATATTCAATAACGCGGGAATCATTCAAGCTTTTAAACCCTTCAATGAACTGACGGAACACGACATTCGCCATGTGATGGATGTTAATTTCTATGGCTTAATTTTTCTAACCAAGGCATTTCTACCAACCTTGTTATCAAGACATGAAGCACACATCATTAACACGTCGAGTATGGGTGGTTTTTTGCCTGTACCTGGTCAAACGATCTATGGCGCATCTAAAGCAGCGGTTAAGCTTTTTACCGAGGGATTATTTGCAGAACTAGCAGAAACCAAGGTACATGTCACCTTAATTTTACCTGGGGCGGTTAAAACAGAAATCACCAGTAATTCAGGAATAGAAATACCTGCTTCAGCAACCGAATCAACGTACAAAATGCTTTCAGCGAATGAGGCAGCTAGGCAAATCATTGAAGCGGTAGAACGCAATAAATATCATGCTTATATTGGAAGAGATTCCTGGTTAATGAATCTAATTACTCGGATCAATCCACTGTATGCAAATCGCATGATTTCAAAACAAATGAAAGCGCTTTTAAAGAATTAATTCGCGAATTCCCAAAAAACACTTGGAAATTGTTAAACAATTAGTACTTTTGCCGCGGAGAGTTGGCAGAGTGGTCGATTGCGGCGGTCTTGAAAACCGTTGAACCGCGAGGTTCCGGGGGTTCGAATCCCTCACTCTCCGCCAAAACAATTAAAAAGCTAGCCGAAAGGCTGGCTTTTTTTATTACCAGTAGCCATCATTGCTTGCAATAGTGAGCAAAATGGTAATAAAAAAAGGCAAGGATGCTTGCATCGTTGCTTTTTGATTGTTTTGAAGTTACTCCCCGCGGGATCACGAGCGCTAGCGAGTAATCCCTCTTATCTAATCGTTTAACAGCTTTGACAACGGAAAAAAAGCAAAAAAGATAGGTTGCGACTTTGGAGCACCCTTGCTTTTTGATTGTTTTGAAGCTACTCCCCTCTCGGGTTCATGCGTTTTAGCGCATAATCCCAATCCACAGAATAGTTAATGACACAGTAAAAAAGAAAGGTTGCGACTTCGGAGCACCCTTGCTTTTTGATTGTTTTGAAGCATACCCCTTCTTTAGCTACTAGAAGGAAGACCAAAAATCACATAAAGAAACTGGATTTGAGCGAACGTGATTGAAAGATATTTAAGCAGCCAATAATTTAAAACGCATAAGAGATTTATTAGATGGGTTTTCGCTAACGGAAAGTGAATAATTGATTTGACCTTAAAATCATTATTCTTTGATTAGCTTTTGTTGCACAATATTCCCTTTATCGAATTTGACTAGAACAAAATACAATCCTGCATTTAAATTTTCTACTGAGATATTTTCTAAAGAAGAAAAACACATTAAAACGTTGCCGTTGACATCAAGTATTTCAATTAATTCGACGTTCAATCCATTGTTTTGAATATGTAATTCATTTTTTGTTGGGTTTGGATATATTACAATTGAGGAATTATCGTTAGCCAATTCAGAAGTTCCTAACCAAGCAGGTTCAATTCCGGTTGTGAAAACATGGAGTAATTGTTTATTCACTACCCATAAATTCCCCAAGGTATCTAGTTCTATCCCAACACCATCAGTAAATACAATCGGTGTATTCTGATCATCATAAATTGTCCAGGTTTTGAGGTTGCGATTTAGAAAACCGATTTTTTTCGGTGGATTCAAAATGCCAAATTCGCCAAAAACCGCCCAGATATTATTGTTTTTGTCAATTTCAAATTCTTTAACAATGAGGTCTGCGGGCATGTTGATTGAGTTATGTGGCGTTATCGTATCAACGAATGAATTACCCACTGCCAATGAAATGCCTAAGTCCCCTGATTTATAAAGGGTGTCTGAATATTTAGAAAATTTCATGTGATACGTCTGATTTTCAAGCATGAATGGAATGGTGTCTGCATTGTACATGGTTGGCATTCCATTTTGAAAATGAAATAAAACACCTTGGTCAACTCCTGAAGTTGCCCAATGATTTCCGTTTTTGGATTCGATCCTTCTCAGATAACTAACATTGCCTAATTGAGAACCTTGCGGATGATTTACCAAGTAATTTTCATTTATTCGAGCACACCAAATGGTATCACCATCTGAAGATAAATGAACGCCATCTACACCATTTGGAATGGTACTCCAGTTGGAGCCATCGTAATTGACTAAGCCAAAATAACGATCAATTAGCACCGTTCTTGTTGGCGTAAACGTGATGTCTTCAAACGCATAATAACCTTGTAAAACAGGTTCATTGTTTTCATTGAAATCAGTAAATTGTCCATTGTTTGCCAGGCGAAAAATTTCCGTTTTATGTGCAAACCAGATAGTGTTGTCGTATGGATTGATCTTGAATTGTTTATATGGATATCCATATGAATGCCAAAAAAAATAAGGATGAAATAAACTGGTGTGATAAGTATGCCAATTTTGTGCTTGTCCGAATTTGGAAAATAGCAATGCGAAGAATAGAATAACATTTTTCATAATTTCATCCATTTTTTTGTAATACATTTTGCATCCTGATCTGAAAATTTAACCAGGTAAACTCCTGTTGATAAATTTGTCGTGCTCATTGAATTTATGTGATTTCCCAGTCGTATACTTTTCGAAAATACTAATTGTCCAGAAATATTCAAAGAAGAACTTAGATCTTATTCGAACAAAAATCATGAAAAAGTTTAATGTAAAAACGGCAAATGAACTCATTCGACTTTGTATCATTCACGGTATATATGCACCAAGAACCAACGAGGAAATCGAACTTGAAAAGCAAGATTCACTACTTGCAAAGAAATTAAGGAAGGAAATTAATCTAAAGCAAAATAATTATTAATAGCATTGATTTTCATAGTTCTAAATTGGAAAAATAGTTTCAAAATTTATTTTGGAAGTGTTTCTTTTCAAAAACAAATGATTTTGAAATTCCTATTCGTAACCCTGACCCTTTATTTATCGATGAAACATCGATTGAATTTCCATTATTGTTTTGAGCAGTTAAATGAAATGAATATTGCGATGAAAACCCTTGTACATACATTACAAAGAATGTAAAAAAATCATGCAAATGTTTTTTATTATGAAAACCAAGCTCGTACTTAATGGACATAAAAGGTTGACAATATCCCCAAATATCTGACTTGTTTAATGAAATGGATTTTACATACCCTTGCTGATTGTAAATATAAGATTGATAATATTCCTTTTCATTCTTAGTGTTGAATATGGAAGGTTTATTGATGCCAAATCCAAATGATACATTATTTGTCAAATAGCTTGATTTTCCGATATTTAAGGTAGAATAAATATAAAACTGATTATATCTAGCAATTAACAGTTTAGAAATGTATTCAGTGTAAATGATATTGGAATCTAAATAAGTAAGATACGAGTAACCTTTGCAAGAGAGATTTATTTGACTTTTAGTAATATAACTCGATAAACCAATCCCTAATTTCCATCGATCATTAATTCTAATTAGTGACAAATTGATTAAAGGCTCTAATCCAAATTTGTTTGTGTGTTTAATATTTTGGAATGCATTTACCCTATTAATATTTTGAAAAGTGTAAATTGATGGAACTACATCATTGATATTCCCACTATTTTTTTGGAAACTCATTCCGGCAAATTTAAGTCCTGGTTCGAGTTCAAATATAAATTTTTGACCCACGCTTACATTTGCTAAAAAAAGTAAAAAATAAGTCCAAAAATTTTTCATCAAAATGTTACTTTTTATTTCTCGAGCAATTGATAGGTTTTGTAAGGCCAATGCCAATACTCGTTCCTCGAGATGTGGCAACTTGTGAAGAAAATGGACCTAGGTTATAAACATCAGTCAGTGTTAATTTGGCGAAATTGTAAATTCCTTGTTGATAATTCAAATAACAGTTAAATATATTTTTTCCATTTTTGTTGACTAATTCAAGTTCGTAACGGAAAAGTAAAAAAGGAAGAAGGGTGTGCCTTTTGAAGGTCTCAAACTCAAATACACCTATTGGAGTTATCCAACTCCGATCATTTTTTTTATTATTTGTAACACCAAATCCCATCGAAAACAAAGATCTGTTCTGAGAATTAGAGTTAATTTTTATATCTGGGTCATAAGAACCAAGTAAGTAAAAATTAAAGTCATTGAACCCAATTGTTGAACTCCCAAAGTAGTTTCCATTACCCATAATAATTTGATTGTCCGTTGTATAAATCGAATTATTCTGAGTACTTGTAACTTTTAAAAAAACGCGCCCACCATTGTAAAATCCAAAACCACCACCTATTAAAATGTTTTTATTTAATTGATAAAATTCTGTGTAAAGTTCCAAATTCCATCCTGGTTGAATATTAGCATTATCAGAAAAAATAAAGCCAGCTGGTTTATTTCCATTCGAATAAATTATTTGATCGTCCAAAATGATAGAATTGAATTTTTGAAAGCTTAAAATTGTGGATCCTACTAATGGTTTAATTCTAAAAATCCAATTTTGGGAGTAACAAATGCTACTCCCGAAAATTAGATTAATTACAATCAAAGATTTAAAATTCATCAATATCCGCTGTTTATTCGAACTCTATTAATAAAATCTAATTTAAAAAGAAAATTTCCAATTTGAACAATTCCGTCTTTGTTAAGAATTTTAAATACAAATAAAGGGTATTCATCTTCGCCTACCGCATTTATTAGATTTTGATAGCATGTAGAGTTTAGAAATTTATCAAAATTTAGATTTTGAATAATTTCATAAATGTTGTTTTGCCGTGTACGTAACTCTTCATCGTTTAAATTATCATCCGCTTGGAATGCTAGCAAAAAAGAGAGGTTACGACTTAACGCTGTTACCACGGATTGCAAATCCATGGTAACAGGAGGCAAGAACGCTGAAAATCATTTCTACATTGTTCATCTCTTCCCTTATTCGTACCTTTAACCCATGAATACGCCCTTGGCAGAACGGATGCGCCCCTTAGTGCTCGACGATTACATCGGACAGCATCATTTACTTGGGCATGATGCGCCGTTGCGCAAGTCCATTGAAGCCGGCGTGCTTCCATCCATGATTTTTTGGGGTCCTCCGGGTGTGGGTAAAACTACCCTAGCGAATTTAATTGCAACCCACCTCAAGCGACCTTTTTACAAATTGTCTGCCATTTCATCTGGAGTTAAGGAGGTGCGTGAAGTGATTCAGCAAGCTGAAAAAGGAGGAATGTTTCAACAAGGCGGTGCCGTGTTATTTATTGATGAAATTCATCGATTTTCAAAAGCACAACAAGATTCCTTGCTTGGAGCTGTAGAAAAAGGAACCGTTACCCTCATGGGTGCAACCACCGAAAACCCATCCTTTGAAGTGATTGCCGCCCTGCTTTCCCGCTGTCAGGTATATACCTTAAAAAGCCATAATAAAGAGGATTTGGAATTGCTCTTAACCCGAGCCTTAGCCAAAGATTCTTGGTTAAAATCTAGGGATATAACCCTGCAACAAACAGAAGCCTTATTGGCTATTTCTGGGGGAGACGCACGAAAATTGCTCAATGTTTTTGAATTATTAGTCGGAAGCACCCCTTCCAATCAACCTTTAGTCATTACGAATGAGTATGTGTTTGCCAATGCGCAGCAGAGCCTTTCAAGGTATGACAAAGACGGGGAACAACATTACGATATTATTTCTGCGTTTATCAAATCGGTTCGCGGAAGCGACCCCAATGCCGCAGTGTATTGGCTTGCGCGAATGATTGCCGGTGGAGAGGATCCAAAATTCATCGCCCGTCGCCTCTTAATTATCGCCTCTGAAGACATTGGGTTGGCTAATCCAAATGCGCTGTTAATCGCAAATACAACCTTTGATAGCGTATCAAAATTAGGCTGGCCAGAATCTCGAATTGTGCTCTCACAATGCACGATTTATTTGGCGTCCTCACCCAAGGGAAATGCCGCCTATCAAGCCATTAATCGAGCGCAAGAACTGGTAGCTAAAACCGGAGATTTACCAGTACCCCTTCCCCTGCGAAATTCCCCAACCGCCTTGATGGAGGAGTTAGGTTACGGCGAGGGTTATTTATATGCCCATGATTTCCCAGGGAACTTTGTAGTCCAAGAATTTCTCCCGGATTCAATTGCTGGAAGTAATTTCTTTAAAGCCGGAAGCAGTGCTAAAGAGCAAGAAATTGCGAAGCAACTCTACCAACTATGGAACGATAAATACGGTACCAATGAATAGGCTCCTATACTCCCTCATCGTATATCCATTTTCCTTATTACCTCTTACGTTTTTAATGCTTCTCAGACCAATCTTATATGTTTCATTAAATCATGTAGTTGGCTATCGAAAAAAGGTGGTGCTCATGAATCTTACCCGTAGTTTCCCGCACGACAACCCAGCACAAATCAAAGAAAAATCTAAGGCCTTTTATTGGCACTTAAGCACTGTATTTATTGAGGCCGTTAAAAACCTAAGTTTTTCGGCTGATGCCTTAAAGACAAGAATTGCCTACACGAATCCGAGCTTAATTCATGAATTGCATGCAAAGGGGAAGAATATTTTGTTGGTTGGTGGCCATTATGGAAATTGGGAATGGCTCATCACGTCGTTAGGTATTCATTTTCCAACGAACGTATTTGGTCTTGGCATGCCCCTTTCCGCTTCATTCTGGCAACAAAAGTTAACCGAACGCCGCGAGCGGTTTGGTCTGAAGGTCATCCACAGTAAAAACTACAGGGAGCATATTCTGAAGGAAACGAATCAGCCGTTCATTTTATTAATGTTGGCCGATCAGAGTCCAGGAGATTCTTCAAAAAGCTATTGGATGCAATTCCTTAATCAACCTACCGCCATCCCTTTTGGCACGGAAGCTTTGGCGAATGAAACCGATGCCGCAGTGGTCTTTCTAAATCTTTCAATAACAAGTCCAGGATTTTATTCGTTGACCTTTGAACTCCTAAGCGAAACCCCAAAAACGCTTACCTTTGGGGAGCTTACGGAAGCTTATACCAAACGCTTGGAAACCGCTATTCATTCCAATCCATCCTTATGGATGTGGTCGCACAAGCGATGGAAACGAGAAATTCCTGAAGATTTAAACGCATTAAGAACCTTACAAGAAAACCGATTTAATCAACGATACCGATGAAACACCTCCTATTCACCGCCCTACTGATAGGCAGCTTCACCTTGAGCAGAGCCCAACTCATGAAGAAACCATCCGCCGTAGAAATTTCAACCTTGCCCCAATGGGCTCAACTCATGTATGGCGATAATCCCAATATGCTGGAAGTTTCAACGGCGTATAACACGTATTACCGAACACATCCGTTTGAGAAAACCTACCATACACAATACTATAAACGATGGGTGCGCACCTACTCCACCCAACTGAATGATGCAGGGTATATTGTTGCTCAAGCAGTTAATTCCAATCCAAAACCCAGCGTAAATAAATCTTCGTCTTGGTCTGTGGTTGGACCTATCACCACCTATTCTCAAGGCGGAGGACAAGGGGGTGACCAAGCGAATATTTACAGTTTAGATCAATGTGCTGGTTCACCAAACACGGTCATTTGCGGCACCGAGCCCGGAGAAGTATACAAAAGTATAGATGGAGGACAAAACTGGACCTGTATCTCTATGGGATTAGATTTTTCAAGTGGGGTAAGTGCTGTAGAAGTTAGCCCAAGCAATCCCCTACTCTTTTTTGCTGGCGGGAATAATGGTGTGTATCGAAGTTTGGATGGTGGATCCACATGGACCAATGTGTTGCCTAACTCGGGTTTTGGTGTGAATGAAATTCTAATCGTTCCGGGAAATGAAAACATCGTATTGGTTGCCTCAGATAAAGGCTTACACCGTTCAACGAATGGCGGAACAACATGGACGCAACTGTGGGGGGATGCCTGCTATGACATAAAACCAAACGTTACAAACGCACAAGAACAATACCTCGTAAAGCATGATCCGAACCTGAATATTTGCGGATTTTTAAAATCTACTGATTTTGGTGCCACATGGACCTCGCAAAGCAATGGATGGTATAGCTCCGTGGATCCTGCACGAAACGATGGCGGCGCTCGAATTGCCCTTACTCCTGCTAACCCAAATCGAATTTATGTGTATTTAATTGGAGAAGCAAAAGCCAATGACTACGGATTTATCAGCATCTATAAAAGCGATAATGCGGGAAATTCTTGGGTAAATGCCTATGGACAAGATGGTGGACCGTATTCCGCAGCACATCCCAATTTAGCGATTGGTTGGGATACCTGGTTATACCACCAAGGATTTTATAACTGTGCTATACTTGCCAATCCAAACAATGCCGATGAAATATTGGTGGGTGGTCTCAACTTGTACCGTTCCACAGACGGAGGCGCAAATTACACGAGCGTCTCTGGATATGTTGGCGGACCACTATCGCTTCATGTAGACAATCAAGATTTTCGTCAAGTGAATGGGAACACGTGGATTACTACCGATGGAGGAATCTATAAATCGACCGATTTTTTAACGACCCAACCCGACTTCAAGATGTCAGGAGTTCGCGCGTCAGATTTTTGGGGATTTGGTGCCGGATGGAATGAGGATGTATTGGTTGGTGGGTTGTATCACAATGGAAATCAAGGGTATCACGAAAACTACGGCGCGGGTAATTTCTTGAATTTAGGGGGCGGTGAAGCCCCTACGGGATATGTTAATCCGGGAAGAAACAGAATTACCTATTATTCGGATATTGGCGGAAAAACGCTACCAACAAGCTTAGCTAATCCAATCACTGGTGCACCTTTTGGCATGTCGCCCAACGAAAGTTACTGGGCCGCAGAATCCAGCGAATTTGAATTTCAACCCAATTGCTACAGCATCGGGTATCTTGGAAAGGATAATTCCCTTTGGAAAACTACCGATGGCGGCGTTTCGTTTAATTTGGTGTATTCCTTTGGAGCAGCAGCTGGCGATCAAGTGAAGTATATAGAGATTGGAAGTGAAAATCCAAACATCATTTACTTGAATCAGCAACCTGCCTCTGGAAACCTTGGTAAATTATGGAAATCTACGGATGGCGGGACTACGTGGAATCAACTAACAATCCCCGCAGGAAATAGCCGACGCATGTTGCTTACCTTAGATCCAGCCAATGACAATCACTTATTCATTGCCTATGCGAGTGGGTCGAATGGAAACAAAACCTTTGAAAGTACAGATGGAGGGAATTCGTTTACAAACATTACGACCAATGTACTTAACAACGAAAGCGTGCAGAGTATACTGACTATTGGAGGCACCAACGGCGGGGTGTATTGTGCAACCAATAAGGCAGTATATTACAGAAATGCCACCAGCTCTTGGTTGTTGGATAATTCAGGACTTCCTACGCAAATCAATGGGAACATATTACGTCCGTTTTATCGGGATGGTAAAATCCGCATGGCTTCTTACGGAAAGGGCATATGGGAAAGCGCCCTAAATGAGGCACCGAATGCGCCTATTTGTCGAATTATGGTAGATAAACTGTCGCAAACTGTAATTTGTGCGAGTGATTCATTTTATTTCGAAGATCATTCAGTATTGAACCATCAAAATGCCACATGGAATTGGAGTTTTCCTACGGGATCTCCAAGTACTTCCACCCTAAGAAATCCTGCCGTATTATTTGGTGTAGGGACGCATCAAGCCATATTAAGCATAACGGATGGAAACGGTCAAACCGACAGCGATACACTTTCGGTAACGGTTACTCAATATACCTTACCCGGAATCATTCAGGAAGGATTTGAAGGCAATTTCTTACCGAATGGATGGAGTATTGACAACGAAGACAACGGTGGAACCTGGAGTAACTCCTCGACGGTAGGCGGATACTCAAACTCATCAAAATCCGCTAAATTCGATAATTACAACATTGATTCACAGGGGAGTTTAGACGATCTTATCTTCAATATCGATGGGGCTCAATTGGTAAATCAACCCTTATTAACTTTTGACGTGGCTTATTGTCGTTGGGGCGCGGGTTATTCTGATTCTTTATACCTTGGGGTTTCAACAGATTGTGGTGCAAGTTATCAGTATGTGTATTACCGAGGAGGAGAAAATCTTGCCACGGCACCTGACAATCAATCGGAATTTGTGCCTACCTCTACCCAATGGAGAACGGATACGGTGAATTTAGCTACTTGGGCAGGACAAAACAACGTGCAAGTTGCGTTTAGGAACAAAGGTGACTGGGGTAATATCATTTACTTGGATAACATTAATTTAGGCAGTTCTGTAGGGATTAATGAGGTACAAAACACCCAAGCGCCAAACGTATACCCTAACCCACTCAGAGCAGGCGGTACCATTAACATTAAGAATTTACCAAAATCCACCTTGACCTTATTTGATGGAAAAGGAAAACGGGTTTGGGAAGCTCAGGCTGAGAACGAATTTCAAGGGAACCTTCCGACAACCCTTTCGGCGGGATGGTATCTTTTGCACATCGAAGGAGAAAAAACAATGTGGAACTATAAGGTGGTTGTGGAGTAATTACTTCCCCTTGGCCTTGACGACAATGGCCACCGTGTAGAACAGAATTTTTAAATCAAGGGCAATGCTCCGGTTATTGATGTAAAGCAAATCATACTTCATACGATCAAGCATTTGTTCTACATTCTCAGCGTAGCCATATTTCACTTGTCCCCACGAAGTAATGCCGGGGCGTACACGATTCAGCAGCACATATTGCGGTTCATGTTGAACGATTTGATCAATATAGAATTGTCGCTCAGGACGGGGACCAACCAAGGACATGTGGCCAAGAATCACATTAACAAATTGCGGGAATTCATCCAACCTTGTTTTTCGCATGAAGCGACCAATAGGTGTAATACGCGCATCATTCGAGGAGGAAAGCTGTGGGCCATTTGCCTCTGAATTCACATACATCGTACGGAATTTTATAATTTGGAAGGGTTTGTTATTGAGTCCGATGCGTTCTTGAAGAAAGAAAATAGGTCCGGGAGAACTAAACTTAACCAGCACGGCAGCAATCAAATAAAGCGGAAGCAATACGAGAATTGCGATTATGGAAAGTGAAATATCCATAAATCGTTTGATTGCCTGTTGCCAGAGGGGCATCACATCACGATTCAGTTCAACGAAAAGTGCACCATAAATATTGGTCATTTTTAAGGAGCCACTCAATAGCTCGTACATATCGGGAAGCACTTTAACAATTATTCTTAAGTCGTTGATTTTTACAAGGATCTTATGGAGTCGGTCATGGTCGGAACTTTCAATAGCCACAATAACTTCATCTACGTGATGTTCAGCCAGAATTTCCTCAAGGCTCGTAACGTGACCCAAGTAAGGCATTTCGGGTTGCAATGCGTGATCGGAACCGTTTACGTTTACGTAGCCAATGAACGCATTGACGTTATATTGTTGCATGTCAAGTTCTTTGAATACATGTAAGGCGCGTTCACTGCCACCGATTATAACCGTTGAAAACCCATTTCCTGCTTGGCGTAGTCGATGAATCATCAAGGTAACTAGGCTTAATCTTGGAATCAAGGTTATAAAAAAATGACTTAGAAAGAGTACACTGAAGGAATAATAATAGTCTCGGTAACTTAATACATCATCATCCAACAAGAGGACAAAGAAAATTAACACGGAGCCGATTATACTTGCAAATAAGGTATGTTGAATGATTTTAAGTCGATAGAGTCTTCGTACATTTAAGTAGGTTCCTTGTAAGTAGTAAAAGAGGATATAGGCAATTGGTACCAGGCTAATCCCTAAATAAAATGTACTGTTGGGAATAAACATTTTGTGCTCGAGCCAAGTTGCCCTTGTCACGTAAAAAATGAACCATGCAATCATTGCCGCAAGCACATCCAACACCAACAAACTCAACGCCCAATATCGCTTCATGGCATGTAGACAACCTTTATATTATCAATTCTAATTTCTGTATTCGGAAGTGAAGATTCTTTCCACGCTTCGAACCCATGATCAAAATAGGCACTTGCTTCGGAAGCCCCAATGAGTTCTCGAAGTTCGATATACATTTTCTTCCATTTCACTGTTTCCGGGGTGGATTTATTCAACTGAATATTTGGATTCTTTTTAAGTCCACTTGGAGAAATTGCAAGAAGGCTAGTGACCACCCGATTAGTGGTATAGTAATCAATTTCAAGGTAAACTTCCTTACCCCGCGGAAGGTACGACCCAAACGTCGTATAAGCTACCCAAATTGAATCGGTTGAATTCAGGTCGACTTTGGCATACGTGTTTCCGTTGAATGGTTGTAAATCGGTATTATCTAACACAAAATTAGCCATGGAGGTATTGGGATCGTTCTCGAGCATCACATTTGCTCCTTCAAAGTCCTCAATAATGAACTGGGAATTTGAAACATATTTTGTGAGCGGAGAAATCGATACCGTTTGATTTTGAGTAAGTGTAAGGTTCGCTGAATAGACGGAACAAAAGGGATAAATTTTCTTTGTTGCGGCAATTCCATTAACCCGAACACCCGGATATACTTTAATATCAACATTTCCAGATTTAACTAGGGGAATCTTAACTGGAAGTTCAAAAACACCAACACATTGATCGTTCACATAGACCCAAGCTTCTGTTAGCGAATGACTTAACTCCCCCTCAGCCCCACTCAACTCAGGATTCGCGACCAAGGACCATTTATCAATATAGAGCCATGAAGGATCCGGATTGTTTTTTACACATCCTTGCAACAAGAGAACTAATCCGACAAAAACGAAGTTTTTGAAATCCATGCGTGGCAAAAACGTAGGAAATTCCATTTTATTTTATTGAATTAAATCTAGTATTTGATACGCCACTTTTAAGGCCTCATGTCCTGCCTTCAAATCCACGGAAATCTGAGTCTCATTCGTAATTCCCAAGGCAAATTCTTTTAGTTCTTCTTCAATGGCATTGGTAGGGAAAACTTTTGGAGAATCAATGCTTAATTTCTTTGGAGCCTTTCCATTCCCTAAATCCAGAATCATATCATAGGGATCAGCGGGTCCTTCAAGGCCTTCAAGGCGAACCACCTCAATGCTTTTATTCAAGAAATCAATTCCAACGTATGCGTCTCGTTGAAAGAACCGCGATTTACGCATGTTTTTAAGTGAGATTCTACTGGCGGTAAGGTTGGCAACCGTACCGTTTTCGAATTCGATCCGTGCATTCGTAATATCGTGGCTATCGCTTACGACCGCTACACCGGATGCGGAGACATGTTTTACTGGAGAATTAACCACATGCAGAATAATATCCAAGTCATGAATCATTAAATCCAGCACCACAGGAACATCTGTTCCTCTGGGATTAAATTGGGCTAAGCGATGCGTTTCAATGAAGTCTGGTTTATGCAATAAAGGTTGGGCAGCAACAAACGCTGGGTTAAAACGCTCCACGTGTCCAACTTGTATTTTAGATTTTCTTTGCGCAGCTAAATCCAATAAGGCGGAACTTTCGCTCAAGGTTTGAGTAACAGGTTTCTCAATAAACACATGTTTATTTTGTTGAATCGCTTTGAATGCTAACTCAAAATGAAAGGGCGTTGGCGTGACTATATCCAAGGCATCAACCCGTTGAATGAGCTCGTCGGCGTATTCAAAATAGGGAATATTAAACTCTTCTTGAACCGCTAAACCGGCATTCCGGTCAATGTCATGTATGCCAACAAGTTCAAAATATTGAGGAAGTCCTTTTAAAATTTTCAAGTGAATTTTACCAAGGTGTCCAATACCAAATAATCCGATTCGTATCATGTGCATTTAGTAATACAAAAATAAAAAAGCCATTAGAAATCTAATGGCTTCTGCTAATAGTTAAAAGGATTTATTTACTTTTTAACGGCATCAACCACTGCTTTAAATGCAGTTGGATGGTTCATTGCCAAATCCGCGAGTACTTTGCGGTTCAAGGTCATTTCACTTTTATTAACTAATCCCATAAAGTGAGAATAGCTCATTCCGTGTTGACGAGCCCCTGCATTGATACGCACGATCCAAAGTGAACGATAATTTCTTTTCTTTTGTTTACGTCCAGAGTACGCATATAACAATCCTTTTTCGATTGCATTTTTAGCGACGGTCCAAACATTTTTTCTACGGCCATAATAACCTTTGGCCAATTTCATCAAGTTCTTTTTCTTAGCTCTTGACGCTACGTGATTTACTGATCTAGGCATACTTTAATTTTTTTTGAGACACAGAGCCACGCTGTTTCAGTGGGCTTGGATTCTGGGTATCGGGTTAAACATTAATTAAACCAACAACTACTTCATGCAAAGTTGCAATTTAACATTCGCTACATCGGACTCATGTACCAATCCAGCATGGGTTAAATTACGCTTGCGCTTTGTAGCCATTTTCGTCAAAATGTGGCTTTTAAACGCGTGTTTACGCTTAATTTTACCACTACCAGTAATCGTGAATCGCTTCTTCGCACTGGATTTTGTTTTCATTTTAGGCATTGTTCTACAATTTAAACATTAACTATTAGCTTCTTTATTTCTTTTTCGAATTGATCATTAAGATCATTTTCTTTCCTTCTAATTTTGGCAGCTGTTCTACAATACCAACATCTGCAAGTTCTTGAGCAAATTTCAATAACAAAATCTCGCCACGGTCCTTAAATACAATCGTTCTCCCTCTAAAGAATACATAGGCTTTCACCTTACTGCCTTCTTCCAAGAACTTTCTAGCGTGCGCTAATTTGAAGTTAAAGTCATGGTCATCCGTGTTCGGACCAAACCGAATTTCCTTAACCACAATTTTACTTTGCTTCGCCTTAAGCTCCTTTTGTTTCCGCTTTTGTGTGTACATGAACTTCGCATAGTCCATGATTTTACACACTGGTGGAACCGCTTTCGGAGAAATCTCAACTAAATCGAGTTCTTGTTGATCTGCTAAAGCCAAGGCTGCGGATAGTTTCATTACTTGGGGCTCTTGACCTTCAATAACTAATCGTATTTCAGCGGATGTAATTTTATCGTTGATGCGATGTTGTGCTTCTTCAACTTTTCTTACCGGCCTTGCGTTTCTTCTCATTCAGTGATTTAAATATGCTATTAATTCTTTGCTAATTCTCGTTCCATTTCGTTCTGCACAAGCGCAGCAAATGATTCCGGACTTAAAGTCCCTAAATCCCCTTTACCTCGTTGACGTACAGAAATCGAATTTGATTCTGCCTCTTTCTCCCCAACAATAAGCATAAATGGGTATTTGCTTAACTCTGCGTCTCGTATTTTCTTCCCTACTTTTTCATTCCGCTCGTCTACGAGTCCGCGAATATCGGAATTATTTAGCAATTCTAAAACTTTTTGCGCATAGTCGTTATATTTCTCGGACACTGGAAGTATCACAAATTGATCAGAAGTTAACCAAAGTGGGAAATCTCCCGCACAGTGCTCAATCAGTACAGCAACAAAGCGTTCCATGGAACCAAAAGGTGCACGGTGAATCATTACTGGACGGTGTTTTTGATTGTCCGCACCGATATACTCCAATTCGAAGCGTTCAGGAAGGTTGTAATCCACCTGAATGGTACCTAACTGCCATTCTCTTCCCAAGGCGTCTTGTACCATGAAATCCAATTTAGGACCATAAAAGGCGGCTTCACCATAAGCTACAAACGTAGAAAGATTCATTTCCTCCGTTGCTTCGATAATTGCTTGTTCTGCACGTACCCAATTTTCTTCGCTCCCGATATACTTGGCGCGATTCTCTTTATCACGCAAGGAAATCTGTGCTTTAAAGTTATTGAAATCCAAGGTTTTTAACACGTACAGAACGATGTCTATTACTTTCTTGAATTCATCCTTCACTTGTTCCGGCGTACAAAATATATGTGCATCGTCTTGTGTAAACCCACGAACGCGGGTTAATCCATGTAATTCACCGGATTGCTCGTATCGATAAACTGTACCGAATTCTGCAAAACGGGTGGGTAATTCTTTATATGACCGCGGTTTAGATTTAAAGATTTCGCAATGGTGCGGACAATTCATTGGTTTTAAATAGAATTCCTCATCCGGGTCTGGAGTACGGATAGGCTGAAAGGAGTCTGCTCCATATTTCTCGTAGTGTCCAGATGTAACATAAAGGGCTTTGTTCCCGATGTGTGGTGTAATCACCTGCTGATATCCTGCCGCTTTTTGTGCACGTTTCAAGAATTGCTCTAGGCGATCTCTTAATGCCGCACCTTTCGGCAACCACATCGGCAATCCCTGTCCTACTTTTTGAGAAAAGGTAAACAATTCTAATTCCTTACCAAGTTTTCTATGGTCACGTTTCTTTGCTTCCTCTAGGCGCTCCAAGTATTCGGTGAGTTCAGCATTTTTCGGGAAGGTAATTCCATAAATTCGCGTAAGCTGCTTATTTTTCTCATCTCCTCTCCAATACGCTCCGGCAATAGACAATAACTTCACGGCTTTGATGTGCCCCGTGTCCGGGATGTGTGGACCACGGCATAAATCAGTAAAATTACCTTGTGTATAAAACGTAATTGTACCGTCTTCTAATTCCGATATTAATTCCAGTTTGTAGGGATCTTGTTTTTCTGTAAAATACGCTAGGGCATCTTGTTTAGAAACGTCTTGACGGATAAATGGATTCTTTTGCTTGGCTAATTCTTTCATTTTAGCCTCTACTTTTTCTAGATCCTTCTCGGTGAATGAATGTTCTAAAAAATCAACGTCGTAATAAAATCCATTCGCAATAGGCGGTCCAATGGCTAATTTAACGCCTGGGAAATGAAATTCTAAGGCCTCGGCCATGAGGTGTGCCGAAGAGTGCCACATGGTGGATTTCCCTTCTGCATCATTCCATGTTAGCAATTGAAGTTCACTTTGAGCGGGTAAAACACTCATGGCATCTTGAACCGTTCCATTAACTTTAGCTGCCAACACATTTCTAGCTAGGCCTTCAGAAATACTTGTAGCAACGTCCAATGCGGTACTACCCACAGGATATTCACGCTGTGAACCATCGGGTAAAATAACTTTAATAATTCCTTCCATAATCGACTACAAAAGTAGTGAAATCAAGGGGGAAAACTATGCGATTAAGCACTTATTTTCTATGAAGTAATTGCTTAACATCCATTTGAAGGGTACGAATGGAATTTAGAATGCTTTGATCATCAGGAACGATTTCAGGTAATTCTCGGCTAATGTAACAGACAAATTTCCATGCCTCTAAAAGTTCTGAAAACGGAATTTCATACGGTTGATAATTCAAATTGGTTGAAATAAGGGTAAGCAAACCTGGCTTTTCCGGACTCCGTCCCACCGTTTTAAAAACGATCCCTTCCGATTTTGTAACCAGGATGTATTGTTCTTCATTTTTCATTGAGGTCCAGTCTTGAATAAACTCTCCCACCACGATTGAACCTTGACTTACCGGCGGCATGGAATCGCCTTGAATTGGAAAGGCTCTATACTTTTTATTCTTTGAAAGAAATGGCAAACTCAAGGTAGGGAAATCTGTAAAAAATTCCGGGTCTGCAAAACCTGAGGTATATCCGGCACTTGCTTTTTCTGGAATTACCTCAATAAGTTCATCATTATTCAGGCTAACAATTGAAGCTAAAATCCGAAGTTCAGACCCCTTCATACGGTGCTCTGCACGCTCCGTCAGTATGCGCCAATCTACTTCTTTAAATGTGGAGAAATCTTTGGTAATGAGCTCTTCGATCGATAAGCCATAATAGGTGCTAATCTGTAACACGTTTTCCAGATTAGGTTGAGCAATGTTATTTTCATACCCACTGTATGTTGAGCGATTCAAGCCCAAGGCAACAGCAACTTCCTCTTGCGATTTACCTTTTCTTTTCCTAAGAATTTTAATATTTTCTCCAATTAACATAAACACGATTTTACACAAAATTAAAAAATAATCAATACAAATGATTAAAATTTAATCTTTTTATTGTGCAACGAATTTATAAATGATTTTGCCGCTTTGTTGTACGGGTGAAGAATCCTTGAAATTAAACCTCGATTTTTTGGCATAACGCACCGATTGCTCGATCATACACTCATTGGCGCCACTGCTGTTTGACGCATCGTAATGGGCATCTATTACCCTACCCCCTTTATCTACTTTAATAGTTACCACTACTTTACCGGAAGACCCATATCCACAGGTGTAACCCGGGTTTCGCACATACCAGAGGTTATTTTCAAATGCGGAACGGCCCTCGAGTTTAAATTCAACCATAACATCGCCAGCATACTGATTGCTTGAGGTGGATTCTGTTTTTCCGGGATTCTTATTCCCATTTCCTGTTTTGGTCGGTTGTTGTTTCCGCTGATCCATTTCAGTCTTTAACTTTGCGCGCTCCTTATCACCTCCTGCCTCAGAAAATAACTCTTGCTCATAGGCCTTGATGCGTTCATACGGATCTCCCGTTGGTTCATTTTGCGAATAATCGTCTCGAGAAATGGGTCTTTCGTCCGCTTGATTACGCACCAAATTCTTTAGGTCTTCCTCACTTTGATTAATAAACAGCTCGGAGGGATCAACTAAAATCTCTCGTTCCGTTTCGATTAACTCGATGTCTGGCGTAAAAAATGGCTCAACGTGCACATACCGGTCATTATTTACAATCACAAGGGCCATCACTGGGAAAATAATGGATGCCATGGAGAGAATAAAAGACAGTACAATACGCTCTTTGTTCGACATTTAGTTTCTAGTTAGTGTAATCCATTTTGCACTCGTTGGAAAAAAATACATGAGTTCACCATCCTTTTTAAGCATCCAACACTGCTCGTTATATTTTTTAATCCAATCAAATTCAAGGGGCAAGATTTCCTTTCCATCCATGGTAAAAATACCTTTTTTTGATCCTTTTTGCACTACGTAGTAGTTATTTTCATTCCAAGCGATAATATCATCATAAATACAGGGAAGCACTGGCTGCCCGGCGTTGGAATAAATTCCATGTTGTCCGTTCAATGTTACTAGATATTGTCCATTCTTCAACGGTTCAACGTAATCGAACTGAAAAGGTGACAATTCCTTTCCGCTTCGATCCCAAAAACCAAAACTTCCATTTTTCTCCTTGATTCCAGATAGTACTTCAGCCACCGTATTCAATTGATTCATGGAAAATAATTTGGTGAAGCGCTGCAAGGTGTCTACAAACACGTACTTTTTATTTTTCAGTATGAGAAATTGCCCATTGATCATTTTCGCCCAACGCATGGCATCTGGAAAATTCGTGTACCAGTAATCCGCAATGCGCCATGTGGTGCAATTCACGTGACTAAATACATTCCCTTTCCGAAGCACTCTGAATCCCTGACTCAGCTCGCCGATTTCATTAAACTCCACAGGGAGCAAGGCTTTTCCAAACGGATCAAACATACCCCGCTGGCCCTCTTTAACCACCAAAAATCCATGTTCATTTTGAATTACTTGCTCGTACGCAATCGGTATAACCTTGATAAGGGATGAGTTTATCACCCCAGAAAGCCCATCAATCGTAACAACAGCCAACATCTCGTTCACTGGATTCACCTCGTTAAACATAAGCGGAGAAAGGAATTCCCCCTGGATATTCATTACGCCCTTCAGGCCGTCATTCTCATAAATAAGTAAATCCCCAAACGCCCATTCTAAATCATTAAATTGATTAATAATCACCTCAATACCCGCACGATTTACTAAGCCAAACATTGAATTCTGACTGAAAATAGCATAGCCGTTATGAAAATCAGAAATAAACTCAAACGCAATAGGCAAGTGCAATTGACCTTGCTTATTTATCACCCCATAGGATGCCCCTTTCATAACTACGGCTAACCCTTCCTTAAAATCACCCACCCAATCGTAAACAGCAGGTATCACCACCAACCCCTGTTCATCCATGTAACCCAAGAGTCCATCTGCTGATGCATAAGGATATAATTCTTTTCCGAAACGCTCCAATTCAGCGCGTACATTTTCAGCGTACGGATACATGGGATAACGAGAAATAAAATTCCGCATCTTGTTTTGATCATAATTCCCTGCGCTCAATTGATAAAATGCGCGCCAAATTTTATCGATATTTTTATTTCCAGGATACAACTGAATAAACCGCTTAAACGCTATGGTGTCGTTTTGCGTCATGTACAGATGATAGATCTCATCCTCCGCTAAGGGTTTATAAATACTCCATGGATGATACAGTGTGTACGTGTAAAATTCGTCTTCTTTCCCATGTTGTACCCAACGCTTATACCCAAGTTCTTCGATACGCTCTTGAAGTTGTGTAGTGAACTTTGATTTCGGGGACATTAATTTTAATTGCAATAAGCAAGCCAACTGGTCCTGACCACACGCCACGAAGCACAAACTATCCCGGAAGTCAAGGACCGCATCCCTGTACTCATAATCTTTCGCTACCATTAAAAACTGGTTTATTTCTGCAATCGAATTCGTTTTCTGCAATTCGTTGAACTTCTTAGCATAGAAACCTTGAAGCAATCGTTTCATCCCCTCAAGATCCCAACCCAAGTCTTGCAAGGCTATTCCTTGTTTTCGAGAAATATGAGATAAATTCAATGGAAAGGACTGAATGGCTTCATTGGTATAGAAGATGGCTGAATCGAGGTGTTTAAACTCAAGCGTCTCACCAAACAAAAGTGCCATTCCGAAGCTCGAAACACTTGGATTTTTGTCTTTAATTTCATGAAAGCTTTGCAAGGCCAGCCCATAGTTCTTAGCGTTTAATTCGGTAAATCCACGCAAAACCTTATCCTTTTGTCCCAGCACGGTATATGCCGTACTCAGCAAGAACGATATAAGGAAGTACGAACGCATCATTAGGTCAAATTTACAACGAGAAGTTGACTGAAAAAAATTCTATCTTTATCGCGATGAAGGACCCAAAGAATCCAAGCTTTTTTTATGACAGCAAAACGTTCGAATTTCTTAACGCATTAACGGATTCCTTCGACCTAATATCAAAAGAACTCACTGATTTACTTGCATTAAACACGCCTAAATCGTGGCTTAAGACGTTTCCGCAGTATGTACAAAGTGAAGAGGATGCAGCATGGGATGTGTTTACATTCAAGTTTTTCGGAATGAGTCACCTTAACAATCAAGCCCTTTGTCCAAGGACAGCAGCGCTCATAAACTCAATACCCGAGCTCATTTCCTGTGACTTTTCACGAATGAAGCCCAACACGACCATTATGCCCCACCGGGGGTATTCACGGATGATCTTGAGAGGACACCTTCCCTTAATCGTTCCACAAGGAAACGCATGCGCTATTCGGGTTGGAAACCAAACAGAATATCATCAACCCGGTAAGATGATCATTTTTGATGATTCCTATGAACACAGCGCTTGGAATCAAAGCAGCGAAGATCGAATTGTATTAATGTTTGATATTCCAAACCCCTTATGGGGCTATACTGCTCATGAAATCAGTCGACATAAAATAGCACATTTGGATGACCCTTTTTTACTCTCAATGGCTTCGCACTCAGCATGGAATGAGGCTTTTGAAAAGGGCTGTTTACCGATTTGATTCCAGCAAGGCATTGAGTTGCTCCAGATTATTTTCAGAAGGCATGCCCGTTAATTGAATTGACTCGATATCCAATAAACGCAGGACGCGTGATACCATCATTGAACGCTGAAAAGCCTCCTTCGTTAGGCATAGTAATATTTCTTCTCCGGCCCGTTGTTGAACCACATACCCTAGAAGTTCGTTGTAGCGAATGGCCACCTTATTACCTTCTTTAATTCTTATTAATGAACTACTTAACATCAATTTATTAAAGCAGAAATGTAAAAGAAGCATGGAGGCTCTCGCCGGTGAATCAGAAGTTAAAAAAGCGTGTTCTCCGATAAAAATTCCACCCTCCCCCGCTAAGGTTTTTGGGTTCACATGTTTTGCATAAATGACTCCAATTGGCAATTCATCCACATGAATTACAAAGTAATAATTAAAGCAGTTGTTTACAGATTCAAACCAAGCATCCTGTTGTGTTTCTGTTATCAATTCCGTGTGAAACATTTGATCCCTTACGAAATCTTGATTTCTCCAGCGCCTAATTTGCTCAATATCTTCCTTGGTAATTCGCTTCAAGACAACTCCAAATCCAGTTAGTATCATTCTGAAATCTCTTGAATGTGATATGTAGGAGCGTGATTCACCCGAAGCAGAATTTGACGCAAATACGTAGCAAGAATCCCTACACCAAAAAGCAATAGACCGGTAGAAAACAATACGCTAACAATCAAGGAAGTAAACCCCGGTACCTCAATCTTATCTATTAATTTTTTATATAAAAAAAACGTTCCTATGCCGAGGTTAACCAAGGCCATCAATGCACCAAAAACTGCCATTAATCTCAATGGAAAATCGGTGGCATAAAAGGACTTTCCAATGCTTAAACTGAGTAATCTACCGAGTGAATATCTAGACTTAAAAGACCCTACATGGACCTTAAGAGATACAAAAGCAATTTCATCCGTAAACCACCGAATGCGTTCATCCAAGAACTGAACTCCACCGGCATCTTTACACAGGGACTGAACCAAATCATTTCGCAACAAACGAAAGCCACTTCCCTTGCCATGCCCCGCACCCACCATCCCAGAAAACAACCGATAAGCGGTAGTCAATGTTGACCTAAGCCACGTGCGACGGACCGAAAATAGACCATAAATTACAGCATGACTTCCACTTGATGTGGCCGCCAACAAGGCAGGAATATGTGTTACTAAATCCTGATGGTCATCATCCATGGTTATCACGTAGGCTGTCTTCACCTGTGACATGCCTGCATACAAGGCTGCATGTTGTCCAAAATTCTTTGCTAACCGTATTTTTTTAAGCCTAGGAAAGGAAGAAAAAGATTTAAGTTGCTCCCAGTGGGATACCTCACTCCCATCATCAACAACAATTAGATGAAAGGCCGGGAAATGAACCGCTAGTAACTGTACTAAATCAATCGCTCCCTTGGAATTATTAAAGGTTGGTATAACAACGGTAACTTGATCGTTCATTCGTTAAAATTACACATTCAACATTAACCCGCCATCAAGCAGCAGTTGCGCACCAGAAATCCAAGCGGCATAATCACTCAATAAAAAGGCACAAGGTTTCGCTACATCTGATGGAGTTCCGATGCCCAATGGATACCTAGCCTCCATGGACTCAATTTCAGCAGCGGAATATGGGGCTTTTGAGGCATCAAACATTGGCGACCTCACCAATCCACAAACCAAGGTATTTACACGGATTTGCTTCGTACTCAACTCCAACGCCAGTGCTTTAGCAAACGTTTCTAAGGCTGCTTTTGAAGATGCATAGGCGGCTCCTCCACGATACGGATACTGGCTTGAAACAGAAGATAAAAACACAATTGAAGCCTTTGGTAGAAGTAAATTTTGCTTCATTAACAAAGAGGCCATGCGCGTTGCAGAGAAATAATTCACTTGAAAAAGCGCTTCACTTCCTTCCTTGTTTAAATATTTGATGGGCTGCGGATGAATGACACCAATACAATGCACCCAAGCGTCAAAAGCTTGCTGTCCTTCAAGAAAATGGGGTTCAGTAAAAACATCCCAGTGAAAAGATTCAAAGCCACCTTGAGTTGAAAGCTGCTCCAAAAGGACAGAATCCGAAGACCGATAGGTCCCAACCACTGTACCTCCCAGTTTAAGAATCGTTTGGGCGATTTCGGCACCAATAGCCGAAGAAACACCTGTTACCAAAACCCTTTTCTCTGATAGGTTAAGCATGCGTAATGAGTTTAGTTTTAGGGAAATCGGCGCTTAAAAAAAGTGAGGCCCAGGAAAAACCCACACCAAAACCAGACAAGATAAGTGAAATGTCCTTACGTCCATACAATTCATCCCCGTGACAAACTAGGGTTAAGGGAATGGATGCTGAACTTGTATTACCAAACTGCTCAATAGAGGTCAAACAACGCTCCAATGGCACGTTAAGCTTTCTCGCCAATGTCTTTGTAATCAATCCATTCGCCTGATGAAGCACAAGATAATCAATAGTATCCATTAATTTACCTGAGCATTGAAGCGTTTCTTGAATCGATTGCGGAACGCGATTTAATGCAAAATTAAACACATCCAGCCCCTCTAGATGCAGATGGCTTTTTGAATGCATCTTGCCATCGTAATCCAAAAGCTCTTCCGAATAAGTCCCGTAAGGATTCCGTGAATGTCCACCCTCGATAATGATGGAATTTTTTCCGGAGCCATCGGAACCAGTATTTATAAACCAGGGTTTTGAATCCGCTGAAAACGACAGCAAGGTTGCCGTACCTGCATCACCGAATAATGGATACGTGCTCTTATCTTGATAGGCTGTAGAAATCGTTGATTTATCTCCGACAAGAAGCAAGGCTTTCCGTACGGCACCGGATTGAATAAACTGGCCTACCACTTGTAAGCCATATACATAGCCCGAGCAACCTAAACTGATATCAAAGGCCATGCACGCATCGCGTAAGCCCAAACGCTCTTGCAAAAGAATTGCGGTAGCAGGCAAAAAATAATCCGGAGATTGAGAAACAAAAATGAGCAAATCGATTTCATTTGCCACATCAAAATCGGCTAACAGCGCTTCAGCGGCAATGTAACACAAATCAGAACATGTAACGCCATCTGGAGCAACACGTCGGGAATGTATGCCTGTATTTTTAGTAAATAAGCGCGCTTCATCGGGAGAAAACAAAGAATAATCAGAGGTAAATACTTCATGCTCAGGTATACCCGCATACACTGCATCAATCCGTGTATTATGAATTTCAGTGTTCACCTTGCTTTTGTTTCACCAATTCAAATAAATCATTTACCGAAACCACCATTTTCAAATGTTCACCGGACAACAAGACTTGATAACGAAAATCAATCATGGCAACAAGCAATAAAATATGCATGCTGTTCCAACCGGGAATCTCCCTAAGTACCGTAGAAGGTGTTAATTCAAAGACTCCTAAGTCCTCAAACTCTTCTGTCAAGTGGTTGATAAATCCATTAATTTCCATACTCAAAGATAGTTAACCTTAACTTAATGATACTTCAAAATACTTCCGCACCAAGAAAAACCGACACCAAAACCGAAAACCATGATGCTGTCTCCTGCTTTAAAGCGCATCTCTTCTTGTGCTTTAGCCCATGCTATAGGAATTCCGCAAGAGATGGTATTTCCTCCATCTGCTAGATAATTAACAACCTTTTCTTTCGGTAGGTTTAGTTTCCGCTGTAGCGCATCAATAACAATATTACTCGCTTGATGAAAAATTACATGATCGATTTGATCCAGTGTGAGTCCGTATTTATCGAGCAGTGAATAAACAGCCTGAGGAATGTGCGTTAAGCTTAGTTTTAAAATACCATGACCATCCATGGACAATGCTCCGAATTGATTTAACCAAGGAAACTCTCGGTTAGACTCAAGATAGGAAATATCCATAGGGAAACGGGCACCACCTCGTTGCACATTCAGGCTAGAAAAACCATCGCCATCATTTCCAAATTCAAAATACAGCGTATCCATCGATTGACCTAACATCACCGCTACTCCTGCGTCACCAAAAACGTACTTGAGGGAAGCATCTGCCGGATGAACTGCACGTGTTGGTATTTCACCCAATAGGACTAAGACACGGTTTAGGTTCATGGTTTTAAATAATCCATTTGCTGTCATCAGTGCCATAGGGAATCCGGCACAACCTAAGGGAAGGTCCATTACGCCACAAGCGGCTTTTAATCCGAGTTTTTTATGCAAAATACTTGCCGTGGACGGCGCGTGATAGTCCAAAGTCAAGGAAGAGAAAATTAAAAAATCGATGTCATTGAGATCAACATCTACAAGCAGCTTTATTGCTGCATTAAACGCTAAATCACTTGCTGTGAGATCAGAGGAGGCTTGATAAAGCGTTGATGTACCAACAAAGGTTTGATGCGCATCATACTGCTGTTTATTCTCGAAACTCGCATCCGTAATGTCAATTTGACGAGCAGGAAAATGATATGTAAGGCCTTGAATTACCAAAAGGTTAAGATTTCAAATAAATAGTGTTAATTACTCTTTGCTCTCTATTGTTTAATATTCATCAAAGATGGCAACTTTTGCTTATATTTGACGTCAAGGAACCGAAATGAAATTCAAACTAGTACTTCTACCTATTGTTTTACTAACATTTTTTAATGTAGAAGCACAAAGCACCAACCAAAAGAAAGGGTTCAATACGCCTACCCACCAAATTAATCCTGCAGCTACAACACCTGTGGAGGTGCCTGTTATTTTTGGTGTAAGTGGTGAGCGCAGTCCGGCTGCAGACCGTTATATTTTGGACATCAAAACGCTGCAAACCTATTTTAAAAAGGGTAAAATTCCTCGTGATTTTCCACCTTATGAAAACGATTTAAGTTTCAATGACAATAAAGTGATTGTGCTTAAATGGGCAAAAAAACATAAACGACTTCTTACGGAAGAGAAGCGTCTTTGGTTAACTCAAAAATCCAAGCATTGAAAAAGTTTCTCCTAATATTTTTTCTTTTTGGATTACTCCTTAATTCGCAGGCTCAATGCAATCAAGCGAATCCGTTTTGTACTGGCACCAATTATTCCTTTCCGAACAGTACTAACGTACAAGATTTAGGTTCTGTTGGATGCTTAGGGACCACACCCAATCCTGTATGGTATTTTATGGAAATCGACCAGAACGGTCCGATGACCTTTAGTATTAGTCAGCAAACGGGAGCAGGCTCTGGAATCGATGTAGATTTCGCGTTGTGGGGACCCTATAATTCCTTGGCAGCGGGTTGTGGAGGTGGGACATTCCCTGTTGGTTCGGCTATAGATTGTAGTTATTCTCCTGCAGCACAAGAGACCGCCTCGATTCCCAATGCACAAGTGGGTCAATTCTATATTTTACTTTTAACCAATTTTGCAAACACACCCGGGACGATTAGTTTTTCTCAAACGGGTGGAACTGGTTCGGCTGATTGTTCTTTTGTATGCGGAGTTACTGGATTTACCGCGACACCCGGCCCCTGCAACAATAACCTCTACGCTGTTAGTGGTACCTTGAATATAAATAACCCGCCAAATTCTGGTACATTAACGATAAGCAGCAATTGTGGCGGTGCACCTCAAGTATTTAATGCTCCTTTTGGTAGTGTAATTAATTATAACCTAACGGGTTTAAACGCGAATGGTGCAAACTGTTTAGTAACTGCCGTTTTCTCGGCTAATGCCAATTGTAATACCTCACAAAACTATACGGCCCCCGCGCCTTGCAACGCAACCCCGTGTTCGTTTGGCAACTTCACGGGAAACATTACAAACTGTGATCCGGCAACCAACCAATATACCATTACCGGAACAATAAATTTCACCAATGCCCCTGCATCAGGAACTCTAACACTATCCAATTCCTGTGGAGGTTCGCAAGTATTTAATGCCCCATTCGGCGGTTCAGCTAACTTTAGTCTAACCGGATCTGCCAACGGCAATACCTGTGTGGTTACTGCAACATTTTCCGCTGACCCAAGCTGTACGGCAACCTTGACCTACCCAACTCCTCCTCAATGTAATTGCAATGCAATGATGGGAACATTTACCACTACACTTCAAGGGATGCCTGCTATCAACAAAGTTTGCTTTGGAGATCAATTCAGCATTACCACAAATAATAATTTTAGTGTGCCGGCTGAAATTCCAGGCGCTACGAATCCAAATGATCCGAATTATGACCCAACAGCACCACCTTATGACCCGGGCATTGTTTGGCTGGCCTATTCTTGTCCACCGACAGTTGCCTTAACACCTGTGTTAGCCGGTCAACAAGGCTTGGATATTCCTGATGACCCATGTTTCGTTGGGGTTGTTACCAACGATGGAAACTTAACTGATGTTAACGACCTATCCTTCATTAACTCATTCCCTGCAGGAACATTCACCGACAATACCGTGTATTTTGTTCCGATTACAATGTATAGTATTGTAAATGGAATTTATAGTTATGTTGTATTGCCTGCGTTACAATGTTACGATTTAGGTGACCCAATTGCGGTTCAATACTTACCAGATGTAACTACAACGTATACTTCAAATTGTGCCAATACTACGGCCACAATTACCGTGAATGGTGGATCACCTTCATTGAATGGGACACAATTCACTGGATCAAACCCTATTCCCGCCACTGCCGGATTTGCTGTAAACACGACCACAAATGGCGGTAATATTATTATGAATAACCTTACTGCATCCGGTCCGTTTGGATTTACGATTACAGATGATGCTGGCTGTACTTATCCGTTCACTGGAAACTATACCGGTCCTGAACCGGCAACAATCACTTATCCCGACTCAGTATATTGTTTAACGGACCCGAATCCCATTGCTACCATTGGTGGAACCTTGGGAGGTACAGTAAGCGCAGGTCCAGGTATAACCATTGACCCTGTGACTGGGAACATTGATTTATCAACCTCGTCCATTGGTAGTTATTTAGTGACTTACACATCTCCTGCCGCGGTATGTCCTGGGATTGATAATTTTTTAATTACCATCTCACAAAGTCCTGCAATTGATGCTGGTCCGGATAAAGTTGTTTGTTTTGGAAATGCGGTTCAACTGAACGCAACCGGCGCTAACTCATATGTTTGGAATGTACCTGTTGGCAATGGAATGGCATATATGCCAGGCGTAGGAACGAACGAATTAATTGTGACTGGAACAAACAATGCCGGTTGCCAAGGAAGCGATACCCTGTTAATCGAAGTACTGGAAGATTGTACGGGTGAAGAGGTGATATATTGGGTTCCCAACACGTTTACACCGGACGGGGATCAATACAACCAAGCATTCAAACCGGTATTCTTTTCAGGATATGATCCGTATGAGTTTGTGATGTATATCTTCGACCGTTGGGGTGAACTAGTTTACGAGACGCGCAATGTAAAATTTGGTTGGGACGGCTCTACCGGTAAAAAAGGCGGAAGGGCTCCTGATGGAGTTTATACTTGGAAAATAATTTTCAAGACCTTAAACAACGACGAGAAAATCATGGAAGTAGGTCACGTGACCTTAGTGCGTTAATTGCTTTTCAGTTTTTCTTTAAAGATTTTTCTGAATTTTTCCACCTTAGGTTTAACCACAAACTGACAGTATTGATTCTCTGGATGTTGGTTAAAATAATCATGGTGATACTGTTCTGCACGATAAAAATTGTTCAATTCGGTAAGTTCTGTAACAATAGGTTTATCCCATACTTTTTCCTTTTCTAATTTCTTTAGATATGCAGCGGCAATTTCTTTTTGGGCCTCGTTGTGATAAAAAATAACACTGCGGTATTGTGTTCCAATGTCATTTCCTTGTCGATTCAATTGCGTAGGATCATGAATCCACCAAAACAACTCAAGCAATTCGTTTACAGAGATTATTTTAGGATCAAAAACAATGCGGGCAACTTCAGCATGACCGGTTGTTCCACTGCAAACTTGCTCATAGGTTGGATTAAGGGTTTTTCCTCCGGCATATCCTGGATAAACCTCAATGACTCCTTCTAATTCTTTAAAACAGGTTTCTACGCACCAAAAGCACCCCGCACCAAGTGTGATTTCCTCCGTTTCCACCCCATCATCAACTGGCTTAAAATCTAAGGAAACAGAGTTTACACAATACCTTAACCCTGTTGGTTTTGGACCATCCTCAAATACATGTCCAAGGTGTGCGTCGCATTTTGCACAACGAATTTCAATTCGCTCCATTCCGTAGGAAAGATCCTTCACTTCTTTGATTGAACCACTTTCAATAACATCATAAAAACTTGGCCAACCGGAACCTGAATCAAATTTCGTTGTACTTGAAAACAAGGGTGCATCACAGCCTATACAGCAATAATTTCCATTGGCTTTATGGTATACATATTTACCTGTAAAGGGACGTTCTGTACCTCCTTCTTTAATGACATGACACACATTTTTAGGGAGAAGCTTATCTCCGAATTTTTCCAGTTCTTCAGTTGAGTCCATCGGGTTATTAGATTGAGAAAATGAACAGGCATTTAAGAGTAAAACCAAGGCGCATAAAAACAGCTGCTTAAGCTTTTGATAGATATTTACGAACGGAGAAATGACCTGCATAAATTAATGGCGTTAGCGCTACTCCAATTAACAACTTCAAGACATAATTTGTTGGAGCAATAACTAAATAATCTTGAAAACTCATATTCCCGGTGATGACAAATCCAATAAAGAGGACCACATAGGAATCTACCAATTGAGAAATCACGGTACTACCGGTGCTGCGCAACCAAATGTATTTATCTCCTGTTTTAGATTTAATCCAACTAAATAAATAGGCGTCCATGAGCTGCGACAATAAAAAGGCGATAATACTACCAACAATAACCATTTGGGCCTGACCGAAAACCATGGTATACGATTTATCATCAGCCAGCGAGGTGCCAGGCAATTCAACTGCAGGAATTTTAAGTGAAACACCAACAATGAGGAAACAGTATAAGATTAAACCCGAGGTAATCCACGAGAGTTTTCTTACTGTCTTATACCCATAGAACTCATTCAAAAGATCCGTTAATAAAAAAACAAAAGGCCAGGGTAAAATACCAATCACAGTAACAAATGGACCAAACTTTAGCCCCAAGAAATCACCTTGAATGGGAATTGAAATTAACTTATTGCTTATCAATTCTGCGGTAACCGCATTCGTTACAAATAAACCGGATAAGATGATAAAAAGCCATGTTTTACGATCAAAATTCATTTTAATTCTTTTTAACTTGTTTTGAAACTCCGTAATCTAGGCGTTTAGACTTCACATAATGGGAAATATAATACTTACTTGTCTTAAAATTATTTATTGTCACTCCTTTATTGGTAGAAGAATGGATAAAGTTAATGGCATCTGGGGTAACTTCAATCACCATTCCTACGTGACCTACTCCCCCTGAATTGCTACTCCCTCTAAAAAACATCAAATCTCCAGGCTGTATTTCACTCAAGGTAACAGTTTCTCCTAATTCCGCCAGGCTATAACTTGTTCTTACTAAAGAAAAACCAAAGGATCCAAAAATGTAATTAATAAAACCGGAGCAATCAAAGCCAGAAGGCGTGGTGCCTCCCCAATGATACGGGGTTCCTAAAAACGTTTTAGCAAAAGAAATAATGGATGCGACTTTGTCATTAACTACGCTTGAATCTTTCGTTGGCTTAACAAGACTATCGGTAGGTAGGACCGCAAGGCTGTCCTTAATCACTTGTCCGAATCCAGCCGAATAACTTCCAAGGAAAAAAAGACAAAAAATGAGCGAGACTCTCATCCTACGAAATTATAACTATTTTTGAAAACACTTTACCTCTTGGCATGGCAGAAATTGATATTTCCAAACTCACGAAACTATATTATTCCATTGGAGAGTTAGCAAAAATGCTCGATGTCAATGCTTCCTTATTGCGTTTTTGGGAAAAGGAATTTGACTTTCAAGTGGGCAAAAAAAATGCAAAGGGCAATCGCATGTATGGCATTAAAGAAATTGCATTAATAAACCACGTGTATCAATTGGTGAAAATTCAAGGATTCACCTTAGAGGGAGCAAAGCAACAGCTTAAGCTAAACAAACCCACGACAGCGCTTAATAAACAAAAGAAACATCAAGAGTTGATCGATCGACTAGAATCGATTAAAGAGCGTTTAATTTCGCTTAAAACTTGGTAAAGGGAATAAACCGAGGCACACGTTTTTGATATTCCTTATACTCTGGATATTTTTCTGCTGAAATTTCCTCAGAAAAATCGGAACTCCCTTTGAATAGAATTACCAACAGAACGCAACCTGCGATTGACCAGTTTACCCATTCGCCAGTAGCTACAACCGAGAATAAGTAGAAAACAATCCAAACGCTTTGTTCCATGGCGTAATTTGGATGACGAACCATGCCCCATAGTCCTGTTCTCACGAACCCATGTGCGTACTCACCTAAGGGCTCTCCCGCATTGATTCGACGGTATTTTTCTTGCTGAAACACCCATTGTTGTTGATCTGCCACATACTCTACCCCAACGAAAAGTAAATAAATTGCTGCGAGGATTGCATCCCAAATCCCGAGGGGTTTATTACCAACGGCTGTAACAATTGGAACTGTAAATAAGAAAATTAGTACATTTTGATAGGCACTAATGAAGAAGAAATTAAAAAGAGCCCAAACTATTTTATTCGAAAACCCTGGGCGTTTTCTAAGAATTTCCCAACGATAATCCTCTTCGCCTGCCCAAAATCTCCAGGTGTAAGCACCTCTCCGGGCGAAATTGTACGTTAAGCGGATGCCCCAAATGGAAACTAAGATCGCCATAAGTACCATGCGATCAGGGAATCCAGCTACTGCAGCCATATGCCACACATAGTAAATTGGAACAATACTCCATAATTTATCTACCTGCGAATTATTGCGGGTTAATTCTCCAACGAGAAAACAATACGCAACCACTGCCCCAACCACGTATACCATGTGGTCCACCAAAATACTGTGTTGTATATCCGATAGCGGGGTTCCGAAATAAAAGGAAACGATTGGTAAGACAACAACCGTAAAAATCAATAAGAGAATTGTTATTAACATAGGTATTTAATTTAATGTATAACCCGCTTTTTCGGCTTTAAATGGATAAAATGAACCGTTTGAAACAGCAATCAATTTATTTTGTTCATTCCGAATTTCTGCGCGCATAAAGATAACTTTTTTTCCTTTTCTCACCACCGTTGATGTGGCAATAATACGTTCGTTTAAGGTTGCTGCTTGAATAAAATTCACTTGCATTTCGATCGTAGACACGACCAAGCCCTCATCAGCAACAAGCGTTAAAGCCCCGGCCCCCATTGTCGCATCCAACAAGGTTGTTAGCACCCCACCATGGGCAAAACCAGGCGTAGCCAAATGGTCGTCTTCCACGGTTAAGGTATACGTAACCACCCCATCACCTATGACATTCAACGAAAGCCCAAGTGACCTTGCAAACGCATTTTTTTGGTCGTATTCTTTGATTAATGCTAATCCGCTATCGGTTCTAGCCATTGAAAAAATTCTTTTGTTAACTCCTTATTTACCTTGGCGTAATCCGTTGTATTAACCCAGCAATTCACGTTTAACTTTGCTGATTTCATATCCAAATCTGTTAAATAAATTAAGGTTTCTGGAGTTTTTAAAATTAAGGGCTGCTTATTTATTACCTGTTGGGTTTGATCAATAATTTCCGAAATGTTCGTGCCATATTTGATTGGAAAGATAATGTCAACTCTTCGCTTACCTTCTTTGGTGAAATTAATAATGGTTCCATTAATGAGCGGACCATTTGGTAAAATGATGGTTTTGTTATCCGGTGTTTTAATGTAGGTATTAAAAATTTGAATATCTGTTACCTCGCCTGTAACAAGCAGCGCGGTTATTGTATCATGCAATTTGAAGGGTTTGACAACCAAAATCAGAATTCCACCTGCAAAATTACTTAAGGTACCAGAAAACGCCATACCAATAGCAATACCTGCAGCCCCCAGCACAGTGACAAAAGATGTCATAGCAATACCCAATTGACTAATGGCAGTTAACACCACTAGAATTTTTGAAGACACAACAGAGACGCTCGTGACAAACGAGGTTAATCCTTCATCCACGTTACGGCGTTTCATGATGCCTGAAATCATTTTGCCCAGGCGATTGGAAACCCAAAAACCCACAACTAAAATTATCAAGGCAATTAGAATGTTTAAGCCTACATTAGCCAAGTAATGCAGCAAATCCACATATTTATATCCTAGAATCGTATCCTCTTTGCTCATAAATGCATTGAATTTTGTTCAAAAGTAGTAATTTTCTACTGTTTCCTTGATGAACGCCATATGACTCCACTTGCTGAACACATTTATTACTGGGAATCCATTTATAGTGAAGCGGAATCGGTGGACTATTTCAACAGACTTGCCTCGTTCACGTCCTTAAAGCAGGGATTGATTCATATGTTTGGTAAACAACTAAAAACCCCCAGGTTCGAATCGTTCCATTGCATACATCCGATACCTTATCGGTACTCTGGACAAGAATTACCTGCAAGTCCCTTCATAGAACCGCTTTTTGAAATAATGAAACGTGTAGAAGAGCTAACGGGCCACACCTATAATTCTGTTCTAATTAATCTCTACCGAAACGGCATGGATTCCAACGGATGGCATGCGGATAACGAGAAAGAACTTGGAAAAAACCCAGTGATTGCATCCGTTAGTTTTGGCGCTGAACGAACATTTAAATTGAAATCAATTACAGGCGACAAAGCGCATACAATTAAACTAGGCAATGGGTCCTTAATGCTCATGGGCGGTAATACACAGCATGAATACAAGCATTGCATCCCCAAAGAACCAAAGGTGATTGAACCGCGAATTAATTTGACTTTTCGGACAATTTTTGAGCAGCAATAAGGCCATCAGACAAGCCGGCAGAACTTGCAAAAACTTGATTAATAGAAAAGGTTTGAATTACCCATTTAATTTGCAAAGCCGCTAGGTGCAGATATTTTTTCCTCAATTCTGGAACAGCATCCATGGTGAGCCGTTGCTGATAGGTGCTGTAAATCAATTGATCAAGGAGCGGACAAAGCGCTTCCATTGGAAGCTGAACACATGAGCGGAAAGGTAAGTTCGTCTTGTAAATTAATTGATAAAACGTTTCGAACGGACCCGCGCTACCGACCAGCGCAGGGATATGGCGCTTACTAAACTTTAATTCAGCATTAAACAAGCGTTCGAAAGCAGCCACATCAAGGGATGTCAGTACGCGATTTATGTCTGTTTGCCCAAGCAACCTCGTCACGCCAATGTTCAATGAATTCAATCCCGATATCTGAAGCTCTTGAAAAGCGATCAATTCGGTACTTCCTCCCCCGACATCCATAATCAATCCGTTACGTGGGAAATTATTTAAGGATTTTAATCCAAGGAAAACCAATTCAGCTTCTCGTTCACCGGAAATAATTTCAACAGAGATAGCAAGTTCATCATGCAGCGCTTTAACGAATTCCATTCCATTCAACGCATCTCTTAGTGCGCTGGTTCCGACAGCTTTAAGGCTATCCACGTGGAATGCGCGGCACGTGTTTTGAAATTGCTTCAAACAAGCTATCGCTGCAGTTTTTGCTCGATCTGAAATACAGGAGGTTTCATAAAAATCAACCCCAAGTCCTACCCACTGTTTCTCTTGATGCAATACCTTCCATTCGGAAGTTGAAACATCAGCAATCAGTAAATCAAAGGTATTTGTTCCCAAGTCAATTCCAGCTGAGATCATGCGCGGGATTTATTTCTTTAACCAGTCAAAGAAAAGTTTGACACTAAAGCGGTGGCTGTAAGATAAAATGCCATGTTTAAAAATACGCGCAGCGAGAAGCATAAAAATTGTACCTACCAACACTTGAATAAGCCAAGCGAAGAGAATTCCTAGGTATTCAGTCACGGTGACACCTACGGTAATTTTAATCATGGAAACCATACCGGATGTCCACGGGAAAAAGCTAAAGAACTGGGTAAGGTCTGATTCGGGATAGGAAAGTGTATTATAGCCCGCAAAGATGGTAAGGGTTAATAAAATCCATATCGGAATTAAAAATTGTTGGCCATCGGACTCATCGCCACTCATGGCCCCCATGATGGTAAAGAAGGAGGCAAAGATCCAATAGGTACCAAGAAAGAACAGAATAAAATTAGGAATCACCCATAGGTAATTAATGCGGTGATAGATTAGGTCTAGGTTGTTGTTTTCTTGAGAAATCGTCTGCATACCTAATTCCTTCAATTGCTGATCGGACACTTGAACCCCCGTTAAATGTTCAGGGGTAAATAATTCTGGAATTATAACTGCCTGCAACAGCCACAATCCAATACCCACTAACAGCAACCATATAAAAAGCTGCAAAAACGAAGCGATTAAATTCCCGAAAATCTTTCCCAACATCAATTCACGCGCTTTAACGCTAGCAAGAATCACTTCCGAAATTCGGTTTGTTTTCTCTCGGTTTATGCTTTTTGTAATGTTCGTACCAAAAATCGCAATAAAGAAAATCATCAGGTAACCCAAAGAATAGCCAACCCATGCGATGCCTTGATCCGCTTGATTATATGGGTCATCTACATTTCTAAAATCAATGTTTAGGGGTTGCTTAATTTTACGGAAATCATCTACCCCAAGGGTCGTAAATTGCTCAATCATCACCTCCTCCATTCTGCGCTCCACTTCGAACTTGAGCTTCATTTTAAGCTGTAAATTAGGTTCTTGGCGATGAAAAAGAAATACTTTTTTGTTGATCAACACCTTTTCATTGAGTTCGATCAAGGCATCAAATTCTTTGAATTTTGGACTATTTTTAAACGATTCAAATTCGATGTAATCATCATAGAAAAAATAAGTCACTGATTCTGAAGGCCTAGAAGCAATTTTATTTTCGAATAAATTCGTTGGATCGGCAATGAGCACCTTCATCGATGTTACGCCTTGGTTCCCAGATTCAAGCACCAAATAAATGAGTGATAAAATCAACAAGGGACCCAAAAACAACATAGCCCGAAACGACCGGTTATCCCAGCGTTCTTTTAATTCACGAAAGGCAATTAACAGGCTATTCCTCATGGCGTAGAATCGGTTACGAGTTTAAGAAAAACATCTTGCATTCCGGGGAGTTGTTCTTCGATTAAATGCAATTCTAGGGCTGGCGACAAAGAGGAAAATACATCATTAAAGGTTTGCCCTTGACGGCTTCTAATGACCGACTGGAACCATTGGTCGCCTATTTCTTCTGTTGAAACAAGTTCAAAACCTGTCCAAAGGGCGTTCGCAAAGGCAATCTGATTCCCTTTATACCGCACCTTGAATGCGCCTGTTTTGTGTTGAGTTTTTAAGGCGCTAACCTTATCATGCGCAACTAACTTTCCATGATTAATCAGTCCAACTTCATCACAAATTTCATCCACACTATTCATATTGTGCGTAGAAAAGATAATGGTTTTTCCACCTTCTTTCATCGCCTTTATTTCATTCAAAATCAGTTGAATATTCAAGGGGTCAAAACCACTAAGCGGTTCATCTAAAATAACTACCTGTGGGTCATGTAAAATACTCCCAATGAATTGAATTTTTTGAGCCATCCCTTTAGATAGGGAATCGATGCGTTTTTTAGACCACGGCATTATTTCGAACTTTTCAAGCCAATGTTTGGCTGCCTTTTGGGCGTCTTGGTGATATAATCCCCGAATGCTAGCTAAAAATATCAAGTGATCAAGGACTTTCATTTCTCGGTATAGCCCACGTTCTTCAGGTAAATATCCAAAGGCCTTCACATGCAGTGGATTTAATAGAATCCCCCCGATTAATACTTGACCGGCGCTTGGCTCAATGATCTGGTTTAAGATTCGAATTAAGGTAGTTTTCCCTGCGCCATTTGGTCCGATCAAACCAAAAATCCTACCGGCCTCGATGTTGAGACTCACCTCGTCTAAGGCTTTTTTTTGACTGTAAAACTTACTTACTCCCTTAACCTCAATCATGTAACGAAACTAATGATTATTTCGATTTGCAAACACCTGTCTCCACTGAAATCTTTGATAACATACAAGTAAAAACAAAAGCAATGACAGCAGCAACACGCTGGTTGAAGCGAAGCTGACATCCAGTGAATCCACCTTTAACAAGGCGTGGGTTTGAAATGCCTGGTCGGAAGAAGTCACCAAGATTCCGGTTATGAAGTTATTGGCTAAATGAAACCCAAAGGCAATTTCAAGGCCTTGATCCAGGAAAGCCATTAAGGAAATTGATATCCCTAATGCGATATAAATCCCAAGTAAGCCATAGCCGTGAGCTGAAACTTCAGGATTGCCAATATGCATTAAGCCAAACATAACACCACTAAGCAATACAGCGATAAAAACCGATTTTGTACGTTTCGTGATGCCTTGAAAAATGAAGGCTCTAAACATCAATTCTTCAAAAAACACTTGAAAGGGTAAACAGATTGCGAGTAATGTAAATGAAGTAAAAAACTGAAAATCTATTGCTTGAAACTCGTACTTTGTTGGGTACCTATACCAATCAATCATAGTTGGAACAATAATCAACAAGGCCCATAAACCAAACGAAAAAAGAAGGCGTCTACCATCGATTGTTGGTCGAGCAGATATCCATGACCTTACGGATGTTTTATGAATAAATCTAGCGCTAATTACAAATGCAACAATCCCAACAAAAAATGGAATCATTTGCAAGATAAACAGGGTTTTAAATCCAAAAAAGGACACTAAATCTGACATTGTACGCCCCCCATCGTTGGGATAAAGCATATTCAGCGGGAAATTCCCCAAAAGAAAGCCACCAAGAACAAGCAGCAGGGTAAGGAAAACTTTAAGGGCACTAAAATCTCCAGCATCCCAAGCGTGTTCAAACCTTCTCATGAAAACATATCCCTAACTCGCTTAAAGAAGCCTCCTTCCTTTTCACGCGCGGTGGGTTTAAAGTTTGCGTTCTCTCTATTTTTTTCAAACCAATCCTTTTCTTCCTTGGATAAATTTGTTGGGGTCCAAACATGGATATGAACAAATTGGTCACCTGTTCCATACCCTTGAATATTGGGCAAGCCTTTTCCTTTTAAACGAAGTACCTTACCACTTTGAGTGCCTGGGTCTATCTTAATTTTCACTTTTCCATTGATGGTTGGGATTTCCAACGAAGCTCCAAGAATCGCATCGGTTAAGGTAACTACTGCTTCAAAATGCACGTGCTCATTTTCACGTTTCAATTCCGCATGCTCCGCTTCTTCAATCACTACGATTAAATCACCATTTACCCCATTAAACGGACCTGCATTTCCTTTTCCACGAACGGAAAGTTGCATTCCATCTTCCACTCCGCCGGGGATTTCTATTTCAATAACCTCTTCTTGCTTACGCAGACCGTATTGATCAGTATCACTTGGTTTCTGGTCGATCATTTGTCCAGCCCCTTGACACGCATTACATGTTGATTGGGTTTGCATGGCACCCAAAAAGGTTTGAGCCATTTGCGTGATACGACCTGAACCCTTGCATGTAGAACATGTCTTATACGTTACCCCATCGGCCTGAACTAATTTATTGACCTTGATTTTCTTTTTAACACCGGTGGCAATTTCCTCCAATGTTAATTTCATTTTTACGCGAAGGTTAGATCCTTTGACCACGCGTTTACCGCTGCGGCTGCCACCAAAACTACCGCCACCAAAGGCGCTACCGAAAATATCTCCAAACTGTGAAAAGATATCATCCATATTCATTCCACCCCCACTAAATCCTCCCTGACCCATTCCCGCATGACCGAACCGATCATAGGTGGCACGTTTTTCTGAATTACTTAGTATTTCGTATGCTTCGGCTGCTTCTTTAAATTTATCTTCAGCCGACGGGTCATCCTGATTTTTATCGGGGTGATACTTCAACGCTAATTTTCGGTAGGCACTTTTAATTTCCGCCTCCGTTGCATTTTTTGAAATGCCTAATACATCGTAATAATCTCTTTTTTGACTCATAACCTTATTGTCCGACCGCTACTTTTGCGAAGCGAATCACTTTCTCATTTAAATAATATCCTTTTTCCACCTGATCTATCACTTTACCTTTTAGTGTCTCATCTTCAACTGGAACATTGGCAATAGCCTCATGCAGATTAAAGTCAAAGGGTTGATTCATTGCATCAATCGGTTTCAAGCCTTTCGCTTCTAGAATTTGACCTAATTTGGTATAGATCAATTGAAAGCCTTCCTTAACTACCGCAATATCTGTGACATTTTCATTGTTTTTTGAAGCACGTTCAAAATCATCCAAAATGGGAAGCATGGCTACAATCATCTGTTGACTTGCTGAGGACAAGTAATCCGCTTTTTCCCTAGCAGAACGTCGTCTATAATTTTCAAACTCCGCATAAAGTCTAAGGAATTTATCTTCTTGCTCCTTTAATTTCGCCTCAACATCAAGAGTAGGATCCGTTGGAGTATTGTCGTCATTGCTCGAATTATTCGCTGATTCGTGGCCTTGTTGTTCTTCGTTTGAATTCATCTGATCCGCTGTATTATCTTCCATCGCATTATTTTTTCGTTTACTCATCTCAGTTTCTTTGTGTTTGGTTAGACAAATTAGATTCCATATCAGACATTGCGCTTAACAAAGGACATAATGTCAGTTTTAGATGAATCACAAGTACCTACTGTCAGTATTTAACTGAAATTTCGACACATTTCAATCAATCGTTTCGCTTTATTCTCGTCAAAAATAAGTACTTCCTCTGAGAACATAGAATCAGGATCCAAGGATTGCTTACCCGTGGCTGAAAAATGAACGGCATCAGGTACAACTTGCTCCATAATCAAAGGTAAATTCGCGAGATTAATACCACCCCCTGGCATAATTTCAATTCGATTTTTTGCCTCTTTTTTCATGGATGCTAATACAGGAACGCCGTTTGAAATCGTAGTTGATAGGCCCGATGACAATACCCGATTATATCCCGCTTCAGCCAACCATTGGAGTTCTTGTTTCCATTCCACCAAATCATCGAAGGCCCTGTGAAAGGTTAGGGATTTATTGAATATGTTTCGAATCTGTTCAAGCACCGGGCGATTTAAACGCATGGTATCTGTCAACATCCCCAATACTAAGCCATCAACGTTTAAGCGTTGAAATTCAAGAACATCCGCAAGAATAATTTCCATTTCATGTTCATTGTATACAAATCCGCCACTTCTGGGCCGAATTAGCACATGAGTTTCGATGCCTAAGTCCTGTGCTTTCTTAACAAAACCTATGGATGGGGTTAATCCTCCCTGCTCTAAGTTTGCACAAAGTTCAATGCGATCTACACCCAAGGATTTAGCGGCTAACAAGGCTTCAACAGAAGCCACACATAACTCAATTTTCATGCTACAAAAATGCAAAATTCTTAGCCACAACTAGCTAAAAAAAGTGGACAAAAACGCTATATTTGCACTCAAATTTGAACTATGTCGTCCATCAACGAAGCAACCCTCGGATTCGATGCCTTTAAAGATGAAGTGCTTTCGGATTATAAATTAGCTTGTATTTCCAGAGAAGCGTCCCTTCTTGGAAGAAAGGAAGTACTCACCGGTAAGGCGAAATTTGGGATTTTCGGTGACGGTAAAGAATTGGCGCAATTAGCGCTTGCAAAGTACTTCAAAGCTGGGGATTTCAGATCCGGTTATTATCGAGATCAAACATGGATGATGGCCATTGGAGCACTGAGTGTGCAAGCATACTTTTCAGGACTTTACGCCCACACCGATTTGGCTGTTGAGCCTCAATCTGCGGGCCGTCAAATGGGCGGACATTTTGCCACAAGAAATCTTGACGAACAAGGACAATGGAAAAACTTAACCCAACAAAAAAATAGTTCAGCTGATATCTCTCCAACGGCAGGACAAATGCCGAGGTTATTAGGCTTGGCCTTGGCTTCTAAAATCTACAGAAATAATCCGTCTTTACATACTAATGAGTTTCAACAATTTTCTATTGAAGGAAACGAAGTTG
Organism: Flavobacteriales bacterium; assembly: GCA_947463385.1. Lineage (GTDB taxonomy): Bacteria > Bacteroidota > Bacteroidia > Flavobacteriales_D > Crocinitomicaceae > UBA952. Next base: position 3,827 of record CANHSL010000001.1, on the reverse strand, counting down.
CCTTCGGGTCGATTGGTGATGCCTCTACGTCTGAAGGGCCTTTTTGGGAGACCTTAAACGCTGCAGGAGTATTACAAGTTCCCATGGTGATGTCTGTTTGGGACGACGGGTACGGTATTTCTGTTCCTAGAGAACTTCAAACGACAAAAAATAGCATTTCAGAAGCCTTAGCAGGATTCCAACGCACGGCCGAAAATCCCGGATTTGAAATACTAACTACCAAAGGATGGGATTACGCGCATTTATGTCAAACCTATGAAAAGGCGGTAAATTTAGCACGTACGGAGCATGTTCCTGTGTTGGTTCACGTGCAAGAAGTTAATCAACCACAAGGTCACTCCACGTCTGGATCACATGAGCGTTACAAAAGCGCCGAACGCATGGAATGGGAAAAAACCCATGACTGCATTGCTAAGTTCAAGGAATGGATTCTTTCGTTTGATGGCGGTCCTGAACCGTTGGCAAGCGAAGAAGTCCTTGATCAAATCGCGAATGAAGCAAAAGAAGAAGTTAAAGCATCAAAAAACAAGGCGTGGACTTTGTTCACGGAAGACATTAAAAAGGACAGCTTATCTTTAGAAGGCATTCTTAGTGGGTTGATCCAAGAAGGAACCTTGAGCAATGCGTTTCAAGCAGAATTAGATGCCTTGATTAAAAACCGCGAACCCCAACGAAAAGATGTGTATTCATTGGCACGACGGGCGCTAAGAAGCCTACGCGGGACAGAATCCGCAAACAAAACGGTGCTAAGCCAATGGTTGAGTAAGAAAAAAGAAGAAAGTCACGACCGCTATTCTTCCTACTTGTACAGTGAATCAAACAAACAAATTGGAAACATCCCATCGATTGAACCTACGTATGATACCGACGCTCCCATGGAGGATGGCCGAATTATTTTGCGAGAAAATTACCGAATGTTACTGGAGAAATATCCGAACCTGCTTGTGTTTGGTGAAGATGCGGGGAAAATTGGCGGAGTAAACCAATCTTTGGAAGGCCTGCAAGAAACGTTTGGTGAGTTGCGGGTATTCGATACTGGAATTCGCGAGTGCACCATCATCGGTCAAGGCATTGGAATGGCCATGCGTGGACTTCGTCCAATCGCAGAGATTCAATACCTAGATTACTTGTTGTATGCCATTCAAATCTTGTCTGACGACCTTGCGACGGTGCAGTATCGTACCAAAGGAGGACAAAAAGCGCCACTAATTATCAGTACGCGCGGTCATCGCTTAGAAGGGGTATGGCACAGCGGCTCACCGATGGGAATGATCATCAATTCATTGCGCGGAATGCATGTGTGCGTGCCCAGAAACATGACCAAAGCGGCAGGATTCTACAACACCTTGATGGAGGCAGATGAACCAGCCTTGGTTATTGAACCACTCAACGGATATCGAACGAAAGAAAAAATCCCTGCAAATTTGGGTGAGTTTAAACTTCCCCTTGGTCAGGTAGAACGCCTAAGCGAAGGGTCCGATTTAACCTTGGTTTCTTATGGTTCCACGTTGAATCTTTGCATACAAGCCTTACCAATTTTGGAAGAATTAGGGATTTCGGTAGAACTTCTTGATGTGCAGACCCTGCTTCCGTTTGATTTATCGCATGATATTGTGAAGTCGCTTGAAAAAACAAATCGCTTGTTAATCATTGATGAGGATGTTTCTGCGGGCGCAACGGCGTATATTCTTGAAAAAATATTGGTAGAACAAGGGGGGTATTACCATTTGGATGAAGCACCACAGACGCTTAGCGCTAAAGACCATCGTCCGGCCTATGGTAGCGACGGGGATTATTTCTCGAAACCAAGCATTGATGATATTGTAGAAAAAGTGTACGAACTAATGTCAAACGCAAACCCGACACAATTCCCTCGCATATAATAATGGATCTTACAGCATATCAACAGCACTGGGAGAAGGCCTTGAACGGGGGAATCTACCAAGAGGAATATCAACCCTATTTGGAATTAAACGAGGCCCGATTCAAACGGATTACAAAGACCTTTACCCCAAGTGCGGAATTTACCACTGCAGTGCAAGGAATTACGAAACCCTCCCATTGGATCATCATCACCGAACCGTGGTGTGGGGATGCAGCGCAAAGTGTGCCTTTGCTGTTGAAGTTAATAGATCAAATACCAAACGCACACTTTACCTTAGAACTAAGAGACCAAAGCACCTTGATTGATCAATACCTCACCAACGGTGGGAAAGGCATTCCCAAAGTAATTGTTCGAGATGAACAAGGGATTGATTTGTTTGTGTGGGGACCTAGAACACGTGAAGCACAAGAACTATTTAACGAATTAAAAGCGGAAGGAGTTGAACTTAAGGTGTTGCACGAATCGCTTCATGGATGGTATGCAAAGGACCATGGGAAGACCTTAGAGTTAGAGCTCTTGACTTTGATTCAAGCCTTGTTTTAATTGCGCTAACACGTCACTCGGTCCTACCCCCATTTCTGCTTTAAACGCAGCGTAAAAGGGATTATACGAAGAGAACCCACATTCACGTGCAAGTGCATCCATGGTATTTTTACTCAAAAAATCTTCTTTCATCTTTGAAATGGCGTAAAAGACTCGAATTTTTGAACGATAGGCCACAAAAGTGAAATCTGCATGATATTTAAATAAAAAGTGCATGTAGGTTCTTGGTATATCAAGTTTTTCCGCAAGAAGAATCGAATTAATGCCGGGATCTTTAACAATCGCTTGGATCGCAATTTTTGATTCAAGCTTTCTTGTTATTTCATCCATGCGCTCATTGAATTTTATGGCCAAGGATAAGTCTAATTTGTTATGAATTGGCTTAGGCTCCATGCGCCAATTAAAGGATGGCAATAATCCATTGCTTGAAGAACTTGCATTGTTTAAGGGTAAAACAATATTCTCACGCCGGAGTCCATATAAAATTTCCGGATACATAAACAGAATGATTAACATGCCTAGATAAAGTAGCGAGCTAACATATGGATAGCTTACAGGAACTTGATCTTGTTTGTTAACTAATTCAAGCACGAAGATTCCCATCACACGAAGAGAACCCAAGGCATACATCGTTAATAGGATTAACACCCAAACTCGAATCAACTTATAATTAGCAAAACGCAAAACTTTTCGCGATGATCCCCACAACGCTCGGTAAACGATATACACCGATTTAAAAAAGAAATAAACGATAAAGCCTGTTGCGATTGGAAAATTAAACCCTTTGAGAATCAACTCATATCCCTGCTTGGAAGAAAACAACAAATTAACAAGAAACAAAAACAATGGAATAAGTAATGAAAGCCAAAAGTATTTCAATGAACGCTTCTCTTTTAGCACCAAGGATCGAATGTAATAATAGAAAAACACCACATTTGAAAGAAACAAAATATTAAAGGGTTTTGGTATTTCTCGAAATGCCGTTTGCCATCCCAATTCATACGTTAGCGAGAATGGAATACGAATCAAATTCAGGGTAAATATCAATAAAATAAAAATGTTCAAATAAGGATTTCGCTTAATATTCCGCAAAACAATTAAGGCGATCAATAAGGAGAAAAAGGCAGATAACACCTGAATGACCAGCGAAAAACTCATATAAATATTAATTTTTAAGTTACTAAATTACGCATATTATTACTATAATCAAAACGCGCAAAAACTAACACAGGCAGATATTGTATTTTCGACAAAAACTTTACCATGCGATTATTCGGTCTTTTAATCTTTATCTTCTTTTTTGGCTTTCTTACCAATTTACATGCACAAAATGGTAGTGCCGGACAACCCTTCACCTCGCTCGGACAAGCGCAAAATGTGGCTACCGATGGTGTCTATT